>NZ_JBHILR010000010.1:0-65515 GCF_042193415.1 Bartonella sp. TT121SHDZB
ACCGTCACCCACCGCTATGAAAAACAAAGCGGATACACAACAGAAATCACACTCGAGGCACCAAACAAGGGAAAAGAGGCAGGAGAAAAGGAAACCTCTGAGTGACAGAAAATCAAAGGGTAATGTTTACCCTTTGATTGGTGATGAAGGGCATTTAGAGGAATAAGGACAACTTGTTCCAATTGCTAAAACGAGAAATAGGATCAAGTTGATCCAATTGCATGAGTACAGCAATAAGGTATTGTTTACCTAATTCCTCAAAGGAGCAATGGTGCAAACATTGCACAATTGCATACTGAAGAGCAATTTGGTCAAGTTGACTGAATTCCTTAAACGCTTCTCTTATTTAATAATGTCCTGAATAATGTGCTTAGGATACAGAAAAATCATCAGTCAATTTATGCTAAAAGAAGTCATACCATCTTATATACGCTGCTTCTCAAATAATACGATTCCAACTCAATGATTGATCATCAAAAATTGCGATTTTGAGCAGAAAAGAAAAAGAGGCTTTAAATGATCTTTGAAAGGTCTTTGAAGACCCTTTGAGAACCCCTTAAAAACTCTTTGAAAAAAAATAAATTGGTACAAAACCTAGTGGCAAATTATACAAAACCTGCTGGCAAGCTACAGGCAAGCTACACTGGCTGGGGAACTTGGATTCGAACCAAGATTGACGGAGTCAGAGTCCGCTGTTCTACCATTAAACTATTCCCCAATAAGCCAATTTTACCATTTCTAGCAGATTCTATAGTGTAGGCAAGTGCAAAAAATCTTTAGATTATCGATAATAAAGAGCGATAGGGATATCATTATAATCCCCGTAGTGGCGGTCTCAATATTTTAGCATATAGCAATAAGCGAATAAAAACATGTAAATAGAGCACACCGCGAATGGAGGCATCACAAACTCTTGTTGAAATATTCTCTAATAGGTATATGCCTGTCAGGCAACAGCTACTAAATCATGGAGAATTTATGAGTAATATTCCTACTTATCCTGTTACCCCAAACCTACAGTTGGTATACGTTTCAAACATAGAGTACTCTACGGCTTTTTACAAATTCATCTTCAAGAAAGAACCTGTGTTTACCTCGCCACGCTATGTTGCATTTGCTTCTTCGGGGGACGCTCTCTTTGCTCTCTGGTCTGGGGGCGATACGCCTGAGGAAAATGCACCTCGTTTTTCAGAAATCGGCATTATGTTGCCTACTGGAGAGGACGTAGATAAGCTCTATGCGGAATGGAAAGAGCAAACCACTGTTGAGATAAATGTTTTGAAGGAACCGTATACTGATGTATTTGGACGTACCTTTCTAATCAAAGATCCGGACGGACACATTATTCGTGTTTGTCCACTGGATTAAAAAGCCTGAGATCCGATCTTTAATCGTCTGAATTATAATATCTGAATTATAATAATTGTCTGTTTCCAAAACCTATAAGCTATGCACGCTAAGAGGCTTACTTACGACGCGTGGGCTTATTCGTTCGGTGCTGTTCCATTATTCAGCCCCACAACCTGTCTGTTTCCACAGGCGGTCTAATTGGTTTGGGGCATCAGTCGGCGTTATTACATGGCTAGTGATCCGTACTTGTAAAATCATAGAAGCTATCCCTCATCGCACTTATATTGAGCCTTCTATTGGAATGGGAGGAATATTCTTTACAAGGAAATTGATATCTTTTGAAGTTAAAAAGACATTGTACATAAAAACTAATAAAATCAATATATTAAGTGCAGTTATTTTATATGAATCCACTTAAGAATCCATACTTTTATGCATGTTTGAATTGATCATTTTTTATATAAGATTGCCATGGATGTATAGACCATAAAAAGCAAATCATGATGCAAATATTATAACGCATGGGTGCATTCAAATGAAAAGCGGTTATCATTCATAACAGGTCATAAATTTTATGATACGTCACAGCACAAATCACATTGTTTTAAATTTCAGGCGTTTGGAATTATCGATAACATAAATTGCATACGTTTAAGAATGGGATGTGTTTTGCTCTTTATTTGAGTGCAACCTTAAAAGGAATAATCGTTTGAAACGATCATAAGCTTATAGATTGAGTTCATAAAGATTGCACAAAAGGATTTAAAGATAAGATCGTTTTTTAAAACGCTTACTAAAAAGTTAGTAAATGATAGGCAGGCATTATATAGATACTATCATCACAATATAGAATGAAATCACAATGTTATGTCTTATGAAATTGAAAGTCTTTCCATGATATAACGCAAGAAAGTGAGAAAAAACGTTTTAAAAGTTACAGTTTAAAAATACGAAACCAAATGAGTTCTCCCAAAATTTTGGGGGCACCTATTGAAAAAAAATGAGGCAGCAAAATTCAAAACCATTGTAACATCTAAGGTATGGGATTTTACTCAATTTTGAGTCAAAAGCTATAATGTTTAAAGATGGCTCTTCTAAAGATAACGCCTCCAAAATTGGATTGGTTGATTTTGCCAACTCAAATTTGAGCTGGTTAATTTGCAAAGAAGTTACATTTGAGTGCAAAATGAAAAAATGCTTATGAAAACCTTATTGAGAAGACATTCATTTAAGATGCATTTTCTTTTGATTGGATTGATAAAGTTAGCAAGCGTTTATAGGCTCTATAATGCTAATGAATGATATCAAAATCATAGCTGTCATTTACGTTTCTTTTGATAAGTTTTCATATCTTTAATAGAGCGCTTGCAATATGATACGTTTTGTATATATGTATTGATTACTCCATTGTGGATGGTTCATTTGAATCTTATAATCAATATCTGAAAGCCGTACCATATCAATTGGCACGGCTTTCTTTTATGGATTCTCTCTTTAGAGATAGGTTTATATCTATTAAATAAGGCGTTCCTTGCCTGTCATTTATTTGTTTGTATCTGTAATCTTGATAATATTATTCGTTTTCATAAATCTCACATTTGGGGGGGAATAACACTTACTTTTACTGTTTAATTTTGCATTGCCATAGGGCTTTACCCCAGACCTTGGCATGATGGGAAACCTTGGCATTGCCATAAACAGAGCTAGATATGCGTATATTACTATGGAAAGGATTTGTTTAAGCGAGAGGATTACCAGACGATGTTTGCTTTGCTTGCGCAATTAAAGGGAAAGTTTCTTCTTTCTCAAATTGACGTGCCTCAGGTCTGAAAAATCTTTAGCCAATTTAAGATAAAAGAAGTCAGCACATCTTATACATGTGGTTCAAAAAATCCAACTCCAGCTCAAGAGCTTATCATCTCAAATTGCGATTTTAGAGGAAGAGAAAAATATGCATTAAAGGGATTTTAAATGACCTTTGAAAGTTTTTGAAGATCTTTTGAAAAAAATAAATTGATGAAAAACCTGCTTTCAAATTATACAAAACCCGATGATAAGCAACAATCATTAAATACGGGCTGGGGAACTTGGATTAGAACCAAGATTGATGAAGTCAAAGTCCGCTGTTCTACCATTAAACTATTCCCCAATAAGCTAATTTTACTATCCCTAGCAGATTCTATAGTGCATGTAAGCGCAAAAAATCTTTATGATTATCGATAATAAAGAGCGATAGGGATGTCATTAATTGTTTTGATTTGAATATCGACATCGTAAATGTCTTTAAGAATTTCTGGTTGCATAATTTCTTTTGGAGTTCCACAATAGGTCGCTTTCCCATTTTTCAGTGCAACAATCATATCTGAATAAGATGAGGCGAAATTAATATCGTGCATAACAATAAGGATGGTTTTTTTCAGTTCATCGGCAGTGCGGCGTAGCTGCTTCATCATGGAAACGGCATGTTTCATATCCAGATTGTTTAATGGTTCATCTAACAGAAGATAATCGGTATCTTGACAGAGAACCATGGCTATAAAAGCGCGTTGACGCTGACCGCCAGAAAGCTCATCTAAAAAACGGTCTTTTAAATCTTGTAAGCCCAGATAGCGTAGCGCACTGTCGATAAATTGTTTATCTTCATGTGTATACCAGCCTTTTGAATAAGGATAGCGTCCGAAACTTACTAAATCGTACACGGTTAAACGAAAAGACAAAGGATTTTCTTGACGCAGAATTGAGAGTTTTTGAGCCAAAATATCGTGGGGCATTTTATCAATATCAAAGCCATCGATATGAATTGTACCATTATGGTGTGGTAAAAGACGTCTTATCAGCATTAAAAGAGTTGATTTTCCGGAACCATTGGGTCCAATAAGAGAAATAATCCCCCCTTTGGGAAGATGAAGGCATAAATTATCGATAATCAATCGTGCTCCGTAAGCCTTGGAAAGATGATTGATTTCAATCATTTTAGTTTTCCCTTCATCAGTAACATTAAGAAAACAATTCCCCCACAAAACTCAATGATAAAACTTAAACGTCCTGCCATATGAAAAATTTGTTCTAAAATAAATTGTCCACCCACCAAACAAATAATAGCCAATAATATTGCAATAGGGACAACAACACTGTGTTTTGCTTGAGGAGAAAGTTCATAGGAAAGGTTGGCAACTAACAGTCCAAAAAAGGTGACGGGGCCTACCAAAGCGGTGGAAATGGATACGAGAATGGAAACAAAAATAAGGATAGCTGTCGCACTTTTGTGGTAATTAACGCCAAGATTGAGGGCATTATCACGTCCCAAAGCCAAAATATCAAGAAGATGACGGGAATGCCATCCAATCAAACTTACAATGAAGACAATGATTGTGGCAAAGCTTATTAATGGTGTATTGAATTTATTAAAATTTGCAAACATAATATCGGTTAAATTCATCATTTGGTCTGGATTTAGTTGCAATTGCATAAACATCCGTAAACTGAAAAAAAATCCGCCTAAAACAACACCGATTAAAAGCGTCAAATGAAGCCCTTTTAGGCTTCCTGAAAAGAGCCAGCGAAAAAGGCTTATTGAAAAAAGAATAAGAATGAGTGCTTCAAGAACGAGCTGTCCTTCTTCATTCAAAAAGGGCAAAGAAAGAGAGCCTACAAAATACATTAGGGCAGTCTTTATTAAAATATAAAGCTGATCAAATCCCATAATTGAAGGGGTAAGAAGACGGTTATTAACGATTGTTTGAAATAAAACCGTAGAGACGCTTATTGCATAGGCAATAAGAAGTAGAGAGGAAAGTTTTGTAAGACGAAATTTCCATGTATAAATATTGATATTCCACGTCATGTAAAGACTAATGACAATGCATGCTATGATGATAAGTGTTGTTAGTACACATATTGTTTTTCTTCTTCTATTCAAGACGCTTTCTCCAGCGTAAAAGCAGTATCATAAAAATAAAACTACCGATTACACCCATTATGGTGCTGATGGGAATTTCAAGAGAAGGATGAATGATTCGTCCTAAAAGATCACAAATCAAGACCAATCCTGCACCGCTGATGGCCACCCAAGGAGCGGTATAGCGCATATTATCTCCCATGAAACTTGAAACAATATTTGGAATAATCAATCCAACAAAAGGAATACGGCCAATGGTACAGACAACAACAGCAGTGATTGAGGCGACAATAAAAAGACCAAAAAACATGACAACACGATAATTCAATCCAAGGTTGTTGGTTAAATCTTCTCCCAAACTTGCAACCGTAAAGCGATCAGCAGTACAATAGGCCAGAATACAAAGGGGAAGGGATAGCCATAAGAGCTCGTATTTTCCTTCAAGAACCATCGCAAAACTGCCAAATAAGTAAGCTTGAAGAGAAGGGAGTAACATTTCATAATCTGCAATGGCATTGGTTAAAGAGCCAATAATATAGCTTAGCATAATCCCTGTAAGGGGGACAATGAGAGCAGATTTTAGAGGAATGCGTCGCAATAAAAACATAAAAAGTAAAGTGCCTGCCATGGCAAAAATTGTCGCAACGACCATTTTTCCTAAAACAGGGATATCGGGTAAAAAAATCATAATAAAAAGAATGCCAAGGGAAGCAGATTCAATGGTTCCAGTGGTTGATGGCTCGACAAAGCGATTGCGTGTCAATAGTTGCATAATCATGCCTGAAAGTGCAAGTGCTGCGCCTACTAAAAGGATTGCAATGGTACGAGGAAGACGCGTTTGCCAAAAAATAAGCCACGCATGGGGATCGGCTGCGAAAAGGTTAGAAGGTGTGACATCAGAATAACCAACAAAAATGCTGAGGATAGACAGGAAAATTAGAAGTGTTATGGTTATCCAGTAATTCTTCACGTTAAATCATTTTCTAACAAAATCTACAAAAAGCAAAGACTGCTTAATAAACAACCTCTGCTTTTAAATTTTATTTATATAGCAAGCAAGCTCTTTCGTGCGCTTATTTGCTCTTTGTAAAGGCTTCATTGATCTGCTGTGCGGTTTCAATGAGTGCCGTTAAACCACCATTTGCACGATACCAGCTCCAAGAGTCCAAATAAATAATTTGGTTTTGTTTGCTCGCTGTTGTGCGGTGAACAAGCTCATTATTGAGCAATTGTGCTGCGGATTGTCCTTCCCGTCCAATGGCTGCATCGCGATCAATCACTAACAACCAATCAGGATTGGTTTCAAGAATGAATTCAGGAGAAATGAGTTGTCCATGTTTTTGCACGGTAAGTTTATCGGTTGCAGGGGCAATTCCAAAAGCGGAGTGAAAAATATCGAAACGTGATTTTGGTCCGAAAGCACTGATTTTTCCACCAGAGGTCATGAGTATAAGCCCAGTGCCTTTTCCTTGGGTATTTTTACGGACTTCAGCAAAAGCTTCATTGATTTTTGCAATTTCCTTTTCTGCTTCTTGTGTTTTGCCAAAAATTTTTCCAAGGATAGACACATTTCGTTTAATATCTTCAAGAGAATTTTCGTTTTCTACGGTTAGATCAATTGTTGGAGCTATTTTGGATAAATCTTTATATTTTGCTTGAGTTCTGGAGGAAATAATAATCAAATCGGGTTGAAGAGTGGCAATTTTTTCATAATCTGGTTCAAAAACGGTACCGATTCTTTCATATTTTTCATCATTAAATTGTTGCAGATAGGAAGGTTTTTTTCCTTCAGGAAGGCCAATAACCGCTTGGATACCAAGGCGATTCATATTATCTAGCGAGGCAAGATCAAACACAACAACCTTTTGCGGAGAAGCGGGAACAGAAGTCGTGCCTGAAACATGATTAATCGTTACATTTGTCTGGGTACTCGTATTTGCAATACTCGTATGAGTCCATAAAACCGTTGCAAAGCTGATTGCAACCAGTAAAACAGAAGTCATCCATTTCATATATTTTATCATCGTGATTTTATCCTTTTATCTAATATTACAAAGGTTTGCGTACTTAAAAACTTAACTTTGGTATTTTTATGCACAAAATGAAGCTCAAATAAATAACACTATGTTGTAAAGTTGACTTTCATATGTTACAAATCGTTCACTTACCTCATTTTCACTTAATTCTAGTGTTTTTGCAACATTATTTAGAAAGTTTGACATATGATCAATGTATTTAAAAAGCGTACACGTTTGTACGCACTGACAACAAGTGCTTTCTTCTTTTTACAAGGTGTAGATACTTCTATGGAGGTGATGGGTAATCGGTTGCTATTACCAAACTTTGGAACATCTTTATCATACGCAAATACATCCACAACTTTGTCGAGCCCTACAGGTAGAGCCAACAGTTCTAGAGGTTTGCAATTAGGTGATCAGACTTATTCGCCTATTACTAGTTGTCACACTACTAAGAAAAATGGTGCTATTAATCTTGGTGCTCTAATGAACGGTATAGGAGGAGATCCAAGTGTTCTAGGAGGAGTTCCAGGTGTTCCAGGAGGAGTTCCAGGTGTTCCAGGAGGAGTTCCAGGTGTTCCAGGAGGAGTTCCAGGTGTTCCAGGGGGAGTTCCAAGAGCTATCCCAGGAGCTGTTCCGGCAGGAAGTATGGCAGCTGCTATTCCAGGTGGTATTCCAGATGCTGTTTTAAGTGTTAATTTAGGTTTTGACGGTGCTGCTGTGCCAGGTGGGCTAGGTCCTCAACCCCGTAGACAGATAAGAGATGCAAATAGGAGTGCAAGGGGTTCTGCACAGGATAATGCGGACCTTAGTTCGGCAGGTCTTAATGGTGATATGATATATGGAGCTATTTCTTGCGATAATGTTGGAAATTATGGGATAAAAGGAGGAATTATTATAGCAAAAAAGGATGAGAGCGCTGTATCTGTGAAGGGTCAGAATGCGGAGTCTGCAGAAAAAAATGTTCTTCATTTGGATACTGTATCTATTATGAGTGTAAAGGGTGAGAATGGTTCTTTCAGTGAAGGGGCAGCGGGTGTTGTAAAATTAATTGATAGTTCCTCTAAAGAAAAGGATAATGAGGATAATAATGCTCTTTTCCTCTCTGAGGTTGCTGTATTAGTAGAAAACGGACATGTTGATTTAATTAAATCAGATATTAAGGGTTTTTTTATTGGACTTGAAGCTAAAGGTTCTGGAAATATCAATATGGAAGGGGGCAGTATCAAAGGTACGCATATAGCTGCTTTGGC
Source organism: Bartonella sp. TT121SHDZB (assembly GCF_042193415.1). NCBI lineage: Bacteria > Pseudomonadati > Pseudomonadota > Alphaproteobacteria > Hyphomicrobiales > Bartonellaceae > Bartonella > Bartonella sp. TT121SHDZB. Next base: position 8,520 of record NZ_JBHILR010000010.1, read on the forward strand.
TGAAGATGGTGGGACGATTTCTTTAGATGAAGTAAAGGTTAATGTTCTTGAAATTGGTTTTTTGAGTTCTAAGGAATCTATTATATTGGTAAATTCTGGAGAAATGACCATACCAGCAGGTGGAATAGGAGTTATGTCGAGAGATGGGGGATTGGTTACATTAGATGGAACTATTGTTAGAGTTTCTGAGAGAGATAGTAATGGTTTAATCGAGAGTGCTGGTTTATTATCGTATGGGGGGAGTGTTTCCTTTAAAAATGGAAAACTTGAAGGTTCCGATACTATTGCATTGTGGGTAACTGATGAATTTGGAATGGATGTTTTTGATCGTCAGTTCTTAAATTTTGAAGATCAAGAAGATCAAGAAGATCAAGAAGAGGAAGAAGAGGAAAATAGTGTAGAAGATAGTGGAAATGTGAGATTGCGGGAAAGGATAATAACTACGCCCCATGCTAACGGTTCTGCCATTAGGGAGGTTTCTTCTATTATAAAGAATTCTTTAGGAGAAAATTCACCTTTTGCAGGTGATACTGCATTCTCTAAAAAAGCTACCCACCTAATGATTTCTGATATTCAAAATTCAACTATTAAGTTAGGCGGTAAATCTTATGGTATATATCTTGATGGGGAGGATGATATAACAAGAGAAAATAAAGCAGTATGGAAAGAAATGAGGAAGGATATATGGCATGCAGTTCTTTTGAAAGGTACTCGTCTCAAAGTCCCAGAGGGTGTGGCTATTTATGGTCATAATTCAGAGGGGAGCATTGTTCTAAAAGACGACTCAACTCTTTCAGGTGGTTTACTATTGAAAGCTGAAAATGATTCCAATTTGTCTGTTTTTGTTCACGATTCTTTAATTATGGGAGCTGCTCGTATTGATAAAGATTCTTATGCTAGGCTTTTTTTATCCAATGGATCGGAATGGTATGTAACAAAGGATCTATATAGTAGTTTGCCAAGTTCAGACAATATCTCAGATAAGAGTTGTGTGGATTCGTGTATTTCATCTATGAAACTTGCAAATAGTAATATTAGATTTTTTACTTCTTTAAGAAATGAAAATGCTGGGGATATTGAATATCGAACTCTTCGTATTGGAAGTGGAAAATATGAAAGTGAAAAAGGTGTAGTTTACACAGCTTCTGGGATTTCTAAAATTTACTTCAATGTAAATTTAGCGTCGGCTGATACGAAAAATGCTCAAGTATCTGATAGACTTATCGTTAATGGTAATGTTGACGGAAAAACTATAGTACATGTGAATGATATTTCAGGTGGAAAAGGGCAAGCGGATTCAGGTGGACATAACAGTGTTTCGCTTATTCAAGTTTATGGACAGGCAGAACAGGATTCTTTCAAGCTAGAAGGTTCTTATGTTACTCTGGGTACACCTTATAAATATATTCTTCGTGCTGAGAAGAAAAAAAATGACCCTTTCATTTCTGAGTTGGTAGGATTGGGGAACGAATTTTGGAATTTTTCTTTAGAAAGTGAGAATGTTGTTTCTTCTGTTGGAGAAGGAGCAGAAGATTCTTCATTGTCTGAGCAGGTAGCCGTTCAGTCTCCATCTACTCCAGTCTCAGAAACAAAGGATACATTATTGGTAACAACAGATGGAGATGATGAAACTATAAGTATTTCTCTTCTTAATAATTCAAGTGAGCATGATGAAGGATATTTAGTTTCTTCTGCTTCTGTGGTTTCGGGAAAAACTGCTGGAGGACCTGTTGGGCGTGTTCTTATGCTTGGTCATTCTGGTAATGGAGGTGTTTCTTCTCAGTGTAGTAATATGGAGCAAAATGGAGCTGGTAGATCGCAAGTTGCTTATTCGTGTAGTGATGGTAAATCATACACAATACAAGGACAGACACTGAAGGCAACGGATAAAACTCAACATTCTATGCATGCAAAGAATCAGAATACAGTTATTAAGCTAGAGGGAGCCACAATTAGTGGTGCAGATTCTGCTGATTTGAAGAATGGTATTGATTTGACGCAATCTGCGCTTGTGAGTGCTGTGCTTGCAGAAGAAAAAGCAGAGATTGTTTTGGATAAAAACTCAACAATTCAATCTTCTGTAATTGGACTTGAAGCTAAAAGTGGTGGAAAGGTTAAGATGAATGCTGGGATGGTCAATGCTCATTATGTAGGCGCTTTGGCAAATTCTGGATCATCTGTTAATTTAAAGGATACGAAAATTAACATGACGGGGGATTTTGCTGCAGCTGGTCTGGCAAGTAAGGCTGGTGAGATAATCATGGATTCAGGGGCTATTACTCTGGAAAAGGGAGTGGCAGTAAGATCAGAATCTGGGGGTAGCGTTAAATTAGACAAAGTTAACATTACTGCGAAAAAAATGCAAGGTGAGTCGGATTCCGCAAAGGTTTTGGGGCGTGCAGCTTTTCTGTTGAGTGATAATGGTTCTGTTGAGTTTAAAAATGGGAATGTTGTGACTGATGCTCATGCTTTGTGGATTGTGAAGTCTGATGATAATGTGGTTGAGACCGGCTCTTCTAGGAGAAGGAGATCTTCTGAGGTTCGTCCTAATATGAATCGCGCAGATATCGAGTCTTCTATTGTTAGGGTGGAAGGTGAGGGAACCTACGGTATATATTTTGATGGTCTAACATTGAAGGAAGGGAGTAAACAAAATCGAAGTAAGGATTTAGCAAAAATTACCGCAGAAAAATCTGTAGAGCGTTCTCGAAAAGGCAATACTGCTGAGCAAACAGGCGTTGTTAAACGGAGTGCTGTATCCACACAGGAGAAAACACTTATAGGTATAACAGGGGCAATTTCATTGAAAAAAACTGATTTTGAAGTTGCGAATGGTATAGCGATCTATGGTAATAATTCTGGTGGTCATGTTTCATTAGAAAATAAGACAACTCTTACTGGTGACTTGTTATTGAAAGCCGAGAATAGTTCTAATATATCAGTCTCGGTTGATGGTTCTATTGTTACAGGTGATGTTCGCATTGATAAAAGTTCTTATGCAAAATTAGATTTAATTAATAAATCAAAGTGGATTTTAACAAGAGGTGCACAGAAGAATTTGGGCACTCCGGATTCAGGATGTGTAGATTCATGCGTTTCTTTTGTAAGTCTTGTAAATAGTGCTATTTATTTTGAACCTTCGGAATCTAAAGCAAAATATCAGACTCTCCATATTGGAAATGGGAAAGGAACAGTTTATGAGGCACAGGGTGATGCTTTAATTTATCTCAATGCACGTTTAAACCCTGATGATTCGAGTGATCAGCAAGTCACTGATCGCCTTGTCATTCATGGTGATGTTTCTGGAAAAACAAAAATACATGTACGAGGTGATGCGGGCAATGTAGGGAATGGTCAAGCAAATGCTAAGATTGCTCACAGTGTTTCAATTATTCAGGTCTATGGTCAAGCGAAGAAAGATTCCTTCCAACTTGAGGGCGATTATGTTGCACTGATCAACTCACCTTACAAATACACTCTCCGTGCTTATGCTCCAGAAGCGACTTCGAAACAGGGGCATGTTCAGCAGAAATTTGTTAAGGAAGGTGGCAAGTTTTGGAACTTCCGTTTAGAGAATCAATACGTTAAATCTGTTGGATTTGCTGCCCTTCCTGGACAATTTGTAAGGTCTGTTGTTCCACAGGTGCCAACTTATCTCATCTTGCCTAATAGCGTATTCCATACTGGTTTGATGGATATTAGCAATCAAAACAAGCAGTTGGAGACATTGCGGACCACTTCTAATGGAATAGTAGATGTTCGTGAGAATCCTGCTTTATACTTGCGCGGCTATGGTGGAAGTTATCGTTATACTTCAGATCTTTCCGCACTTGAATATGGTTACGGAGGTGATTTTAGTTATAATGGTGTAGAAGCAGGTGTTCTGCTGCAAACTATTGAAAATGCTGACAGTACTATATCCTTTGGCGTTATGGGGACTTATGGAAAACTTTCTCTGCAGCCTTTGAATGTTGAGCAAAGTCAGAAGAGTGCATTTGATAAATGGACTGCTACAGTATATGGTAGCATGCAGCATAATGTTGGCTTCTATGTCGATGGTCTTTTGTCCTATGGTCTGTTCAAAGGTGATGTTCTCACCCTTGCACGGGGTAAGACAGCGACATTGAAAGGTGATCCTTTGAGTGTTTCTTTATCCGGTGGTCAGACAATTGCTACAGGATATAAGGGATTTGTTTTTGATCCGCAGGTTCAGGTTGTTTATCAACATCTCCAGTTTAATAAGGCCCGTGATATCGACAATTTTGATATTGAAATGGGTAAACTTGATCAGTGGGTGGCTCGTGTTGGTGGACGCTTAACCAAAACTCCTACAGGCTCTGAAGAAGTGAATACTGTTGCTTTCTATGGTAAGCTTTATCTTGCCCATGGTTTTGGAGGAAAACAGTCTATGCATTTCAATGATGCTTTCAAGTTAGGGGCTTTTGGTTCTTCTCTAGAGGCTGGATTAGGTGTTAACGCCAAATTGTTTCCGCAGTTCTCTCTGCATGCTGATATTCTTTATCAACATAAACTTAATAAGGCTGGTTTTTCTGGAACAAGTTTTTCCGGAGGAGTGCGTTATCAGTTTTAATATAAGGTACAGTATGTACTTTTTAGAAAAGGCAGTACAATGTGCTGCCTTTTTTCTTTATAACAACTTGTGTTGTTCTGAAAAGATTCTCGTCTTCTTTATTGAGCAAAAAAAAGACATAGTTTGTTTTAAGCACGAGAGCGTTTTTCTACATTCAAGCGAATTTTCTTAAAATTTTTGTTATGGGTGATGCAATATAATTGACCCACTTTCAGGGCTTTTAAAGAGTGTAGGGGGGCTGCATGCGTTTATTATCCTTTTTGATACTGTGTTGATATTATCCAATATAATATTGATGTTTTCTAAAGCTCGTTTTTGAGAGCTTGTTTTTCAATAATTTAAATCATTTTTTTATTCATCTCTTTGTGGATTGATTTTTAAAATTCACAAGATTCGATTGTGTTTTTAAATAATTGCACGCATTGGTTTTATTTTTTCTTTACACGAAATACAGAATGCATTATACACCCATAAAGTGTGCTTTGTGTTGATTCTCTTATAGGTGGTTTTGGCGTAGAGCTTCTGCCAAATTTATTGGGATAATTCATTGCACGGTTCAAATGAGCATGAGGCATGTCCTTTTTGTTACACTCTTCGTATTTTTGAGGTGTGCAGTGGGATGTTTTGCAGGTGCTTTTATTTTTAATGAGAGGGGAAGGAAAGTTTCGAGGGAACTATGATTAAAGTTTTTAGAAATCATGTATGTTTATGTGCTTGTACAACAGCTATCTTCTCTTTTCTCCAAAGTGGAGTAATGGTTGGAGCAGGTGTTGAAGGGCGTTATAGCACGCCCTCTTATGGTATTAGCAGTACCGATATTTATGTCGTTCCAATTGCCCCCACTGTTCCAAACAGCAATTATTTTATCAGTGTTGATGGATATCCTATAGGGGATAATATTTCTAGCTTTTTCAGTGAAGACAGTGAGGAAAAAGGAAGTGCATATGCTCGTGAAATATATGAAAATGATAAGTTGATATTACATGATGGTGCATATTATATATGCGATAATTGCGGGGAGATTGAAGGGGAAACCAACATTGATAATAAATCTTATATATTTACGAATGAGAACGTTTCCAACTATCCTGTTAATTTCACTGCTATAACGGTGAAGGGAATAGGTACAGAAGTTCGCGGGAAGAATGTAACGGTTAGTAGTCAAGTTGCTGATGAGACTTTTCTAATGGGTGTGCATATATTAGAAAACGGTAAGATTGTTTTGGAAGATCCTATTATCAAAGATACAGTTATAGCCTTTCGTGCGAGTAATGGCGTGATTGAGGTAAAAAATGGAAAGATTGTGGAGAGCCATGAAGGTGTTGATGCAGCAGAGAAATCGTTTGTTCTTTTAGAAGATACAAAAATTAAGACCGCTAATGGGAATGCAAGCCTTTTAAGTTATGATCATTCAGAAATTTGGATGTCAGGTGGATCAGTTGATTTTATGAACAGCCATGGGATTTCTTCGATGTTAGGTGGAAAAGTAAATCTCGAGAATGTTAAAATTACTGGGAAGGGTAAAGAAAAAAATTCGGATAATCATGCAGTTTTGCGTACGGATTTAGGGGGAGCTGTTAATTTTAAAGCTACTACTATTCATGCTATGGATGTCCATGGCATATTATTAGAAAATACAGTTAATTCTATTCCTCTGCAGGAAGTTAAAGATTTATCAAATGAGGATTCTGATTCAAAGATTCCTGTGACTGAAGTTAGTATGAAACTCTCTTCTGTTACCGTAAAGGGTAAAGGATCTTATGGTATCTATTTTCGCGGAGAGAAGCCATGGAGTGAAGTTGGGGATAAAAAAGAAGAGATTTCATCAGAGGAAGAAAAAGCCCCACCACGATTAGAAGTTGTTAATTTGGATAAAACAGAGTTTTCTGTTTTAGACGATGCGGCTCTTTATAGTAGAAACATTATTTCTGGTGCGGTGGGGTTGGTGCACAGCACTCTTCGCTCAGGGAATTTTTTATTAAAAGCTGAGGAAGGTGCTTCTATAACAGTTTTGGCTGATGCTTCTACTCTTGAAGGTCGCACACACGTTGATAAAAATTCTAATGCCGAGCTTTATTTGGGAGGCCGTTCTAAATGGATTTTACAACAACCGTTGCAAAAAGATCAAAATGGGGCTGCATATAATTCTTCTATTTCACTCGTGAGTCTTATGGATGAGAGCTCTATTAATTTTAAAAGACACGAATCTTCTTCTGTTGATGATTATCAAACCCTTCGTGTGGGAAAGGGAAAGGGTGAAGTTTATAAAGCACAGGGCGGTGCCTCTATTTCTCTTAATACATACCTGAATAAGGGCGGTGCTCTTAATCACCAAAAGACTGATCGTGTTTTAATTCATGGTGATGTTTCGGGAAAAACAAAGCTCCAAGTGCATGGAGTTGCAGGAAGTCCAGGAGGATACACGGGAGAGGGGGGGAATGATGAAGGTATTTCAATCATTCAGGTTTCTGGAGAAGCAAAGCAAGATTCTTTTCAGTTGGAAGGTGGTTATGTAGCGTTAAACGAATTACCTTATCAGTATAAGCTTTATAGTTATGGTCCAGGATCTGAGTTTGGAAAAGCAAGCATGAATCAGAGATTAGTTGAAGGGAGTGGAGATTTTTGGGATTTCCGTCTTGAAAGCAGATCTATAGATTCTGATGTTAAACCTAAACCAGATCCTGCTCCTAAGCCAATTCCGGGACCAGAACCAGCTCCGGAGCCTCATCCTAAGCCGGGCGTTAAAGCTGTTGTTCCGCAGGTTCCGACTTATCTCCTTTTGCCTAATGCCTTACGTCATATTGGTTTGATGAATGTTAATAATCAAAATAAGCGGTTAGAAGCTTTGCGAATTACTTCTGGGGGCTTATTAGAAAGTCGTGAAAAGCCTCTCTTTTTTGTGAACGGTTATGGCGGAAATCATCGTTATACTTCAAATCTTTCCGCGCTTGAATATGGTTATGGCGGCGAGTTTGATTATAATGCACTAGAGGCAGGTGTTTTGCTGAAAGCAATCGAAAATATGTATGGTTCCACTTCTTTTGGAGTTATCGGGGCTTACGAGAGATTTTCTTTGCAACCTTTGAATGTTGAGCAGAGTCAAAAAAGTACATTTGATAAATGGTCAGTTACGGCATACGGTGGTATGCAGCATGATGCGGGTTTTTACGTTGATGGTCTTGTGTCTTACGGTTTGTTTAAAGGTGATGTTCTAACAACTGCACGGGGCAAGACGGCAACATTAAAGGGAAATCCTTTAAGTGCTTCATTGTCTACTGGTAAAACATTTATGGTAGGAGAGGATGGTTTTGTTTTTGATCCTCAAGTTCAGGTTGTTTATCAATATCTTCAATTTAATAAGGTGCGTGATGTGGACGGCTTTGATATTGATTTAGGAAAACTTCATCAATGGATAGGGCGTGTTGGGGGGCGTTTAACAAAGAGACTGGTCGCTACTGATGAGGCTCAAGTTATTTCTTTCTATGGCAAGCTTCATCTTGCTCATGGTTTTGAAGGAAAACAATTTGTGCATTTTAAAGATGCTTTCCAGCTAGGTGCTTTTGGCTCTTCATTAGAAACAGGATTAGGTTTTAATGCACAATTGTCTCAAAAATTTGCGCTTTACGGCGATTTGGTTTATCAGCACAAGCTAACGAAAGCTGGTTTTTCTGGAACGAGTTTTTCAGGTGGATTGCGTTATCATTTCTAGTGTTGTTCCTGTTTTTGATTAATCTTTGAAAAAGCTACAAGTTATGCTTGTGGCTTTTTCTCGTTCTTTATTCGTTTCATTTTTACAAGAGAGTGATTTTGTATATCTTTAATACGCTTTCTGATTGGACTTCTTTTGTTCTTCTTAAAAAATTTAATGAGTTTGTATGTTAGTGTTGTAAAATGCGTACCTCAGAGTGATAATTATATTATTTATAACACACTTATTTATAAAGATAATTTTAATTTAGGGGGCTGAAATATTTTAAAGGCTTTTATGATGAATCCATAAAAAGCATTCGTTTGCAATATATCACAAGGTGGATGAGTAAGCGGATAAAAAACTGTTTAAGAAAAGATTTATAGATTTTTGTGAAGTCTGTTAAGAGGAGAGGATTTACAATATGAAAAGTTGGCAAAAAGAATGCTTCTCTATTTTACGTAAACGCAATGAGCGTTATATCCAATAAACTTTATATTATATTCGCTGTTGTTGCGAAATGGGGGAAAGTAAAAGAGACATCTGAGAAAATTGGGGAATGAGAAACATAATGACGTATTGTTTTTTGAAAGTGTGTTTTCTTTAAATGCAATAAATAAAAAGATGAAGTCATGTGTCATCTTCACTTTTTAAAATACGGCTCTGAATGTTTTTAAATATTATACAGTTGAATTAAAAGAAGAAGATAAAATTGGAACTGTTTGATTTTTACACTTTCCTCCTCTTTCTAAATTAGGCTGTATTTCTATGAAGATTGCCTAAAAACAGACATATGTAATAGCTTTTCTTCCCAATTTTGGCATATATTAAGCTTTGTCACTTACAGAGTGCACATTGTTTCAATATAATATCTATCGTAAGGATGTTGATTATACCCGTTCTGGGGGTGATTAGACAGCAGTTAAAGTAGGTGTTTTAATGCATGTCAACTGATTAAGGCTGCTTTTGAATAACAACTTTAAAGGTGATTTTTCTGTCGTTTTTTAGTTATATTTTTGCGAATTCTTTGTAAAAGCGACAGATTTAGATTGTATTTTCGAGTAATTTTTTAATTCCATATTTACATAAAACACAAAAAACATTAATAAACATCACATATTAGAACCTAAACGTGTTGAATGTTTTTCTCTTAGTTAAGTTTTTAATACGTTATGTATATTTCTTGGCAAAAAGAGGGGGGATTATGGTGGAATTATGGTCAGTCTATTTAAAAATCGCTTCTCCTTATGTACTTTTACAACAGCACTTCTTTTTTTTACACACAATGTTGATGTTTTTGCACACAATGCTGAACTTCAGGTTCTCTCTGGAAAAAAGCAGTCTTCATGTGATCAGAATGCAGCATTTTATCAGTGTGGTGATGGTGGAGAGCATGAAATTAAGAATAAAGTTTATTCGCTAACGGATAAACATGTTAATGGTGTTCATGGAGCCATGGAAGTGTCTAAAAAAGGTACGTTTATTAGTGGCGAGAAAATAACTGTTAAGGGTATTGGGGATGAAAAGAATAATTCGGAAAAGAACTTTTGGAAATATGGAGTAAAGGTATCAGAAAAGGCGGATGTCGTTCTGAGCGATTCCACGTTGAGTGGGGTTTTAGTGGGGGTGGAAGCTCAAGGTGGATTCATCGTAATGTCTGGTGGATCAATTGATGCAATCAAAGTGGGGGCTGTTGCTGGAGGAAAATCTCAAAGTAAAGTTGATTTAACGAATACGAAAATTAGCTTAGGGAGTGTTGGGGTTAAAGCAGGAGAAAAAGGATATCTTATTTTAAATGGTGTCTCTATTAGCGGAAAAGGTAATACTGGCAAGGATGGTCAGGGGCTGCATGCAGATGATCGTCAGGCTGCTTTTCATATATTTGAAGATGGTTATGTTGAGTTTATGAAAGGGACTGTTGATGTTACTGATGCTCATGGGATTTTATTGCAGGGAAATAAAGGTTCTCAGATTGATATTGGAGATTCCAATATTACAGTGAAAGGTAATGCATTTTATGGTATGCACTTTGAAGGTGTGGCAGCATCAGAAGGTTCGTCAGAGAGGAAATCATTGCGCGTTGATTTGAAAAAGACGCGTTTCTTAGTTCCAGATAGTATAGCTATTTATAGCAGTCAATCTGGAAAGTCTAAAATATTTTTAAAAGAAACAAAGCTTTTTGGAGATTTATTGCTGAAGGCTGATCATGGCTCTTCTATAGAGGTTGTTGCTGATGCTTCTGCACTTGTCGGTCAAACTCAGGTTGATAACAGTTCTAAAGTCAACCTTATCTTGGGAAATAATTCACAGTGGGCTTTATTGCAACCAAGACATAAAAAATTACATAATCCTCATTATAGAGATGTTTCATTTATTTCATCGATCAATCTTTCTAATAGTTCTATTACTTTTGAAAAACCGAAATCCAGCATTGCTCATGTCTATCAGACGCTTTATATTGGAGAAGGAACAGGTATTGTTTATCAGGCTTCTGGTGATGCTTGGATTCATTTGAATGCACGTTTAAATCCTAATGATACAAGTGGTCATCAAGTAACGGATAGGCTTCTCATTTATGGTAACGTTAAGGGAAGAACGATAGTACATATACAAGGGGTTGCTGGAGGCTTAGAAGAAAAAAACGAAAAAGCGCATAGTGTTTCAATTATTCAAGTTTATGGAGATGCATCGCATGACTCTTTTCAATTGAATGGACAGTATGTTGCCTTAGAGGGGGCACCTTATAAATATGTACTTCGTTCTTATGGTCCAAGTGCCACTGTAAGGGATGAGCATGTTAAACAGAAATTTGCTTTGAACGGAGGAGCATTTTGGAATTTTCGTTTAGAAAATGAATATGTTCAAACATCTGCAGATAATAACGACATTCTTATGGTTTCTAAACGCACACCTCCTGCACATGTTTCTGTTGAGGATATTGTTCCCGAATCTTCTGATGATGATGTTTCGGCATCTTCTGCGGATAGTCTTTCTAAAATTGAAAATATTTCTTCATCTGGACGAGGGGTAAGATCAATTGTTCCGCAGGTTCCAACTTATCTGCTTTTGCCTAATAGTTTGTTCCATGCTGGTTTAATGGATATCAGAAATCAAAACAAGCAGTTGGAGATATGGCGAACTCATCCTAGTGGAATGTTGGAAATTCGTGAAAATCCTGCTTCATTTTTGCGCGGCTATGGTGGAAGTTATCATTATACTTCAGATCTTTCTGCACTTGAATATGGTTATGGGGGGGATCTAGGGTACTATGCCATAGAGGCTGGTGTTTTACTACAAAAAATTGAAGATGTTGACAGTACTATATCCTTTGGGGTTTTGGGGTCTTATGGAAAGCTTTCTCTACAGCCTCAAGATGTTGAACAAAGCCAAAAAAGTACATTTGATAAATGGACTGCTACAGTCTATGGCAGTATGCAGCATGATACAGGATTCTATGTCGATGGTCTTTTATCCTATGGTCTATTTAAGGGAGATGTTCTGACAACTGCACGGGGTAAGACAGCAACATTGAAGGGTAATCCTTTAAGTATTTCATTGATGAGTGGTCAGACAATTGCTACAGGATATGAAGGCATTGTTTTTGATCCACAGGCTCAGGTTGTGTATCAACATCTTCAATTTAATGAGACCCGCGATATTGATCATTTTGATATTGAGATGGGTAAACTTGATCAATGGATGGTGCGTATTGGTGGTCGTTTGACGAAGACTCTTGCGGCATTTGAAAAGGATCGTGATGCTTCTTTCTATGGTAAGATTCATTTTGCCCATGATTTTGGCAAAGAGAGGTCTGTACGCTTTAAAGATTCTTTCCAGTTAGGAACGTTTGGTTCTTCTCTAGAGGCTGGATTAGGTGTTAATGCCCGCTTATCTCAAAATTTAGCGATTTATGGTGATTTGGTTTATCAGCATAAGTTGAGCAAAGGTGGTTTTTCTGGAATCAGTTTTTCTGGTGGATTGCGCTATCGTTTTTAGTATGATTACCTTTCCGATCAATTTTTTTAAAAAAAGCCACAAGCATAGCTTGTGGCTTTTTATTGTTTTGTTTGCAACTTTTGAAAATAAGCTTTTTAAAAGAGTGTTTTTTATGAGCAAGTTTGTTTATTTCTGGAAACGAGATAAAGCTTTCTGGTTTGCAAGTTTTTACTTTTTATGCTGTTTTTCTTCCTTTAGGGTCAATTGATAAATTCTCTTGAGGTTACCGTCTTGGGGGGTATTTTGTTGTCTATATTTTTACGTGTTTTTTATAAATACACAATTTTAAATTGTAATATTTTTAGATTCTGGCTTTACATAAAACATATACGCGTGTATAAAATACAAAATGCATTTTATACACGCGTAACCAAAGTTATTAAACAGAACGCATGTCTTTTTTTTCTAGAGAAGGGGAAGAAAGTTTATAAAAAATTATCTCTCTTTATGTCGTTTTACAACGGTTATTTTTTTCTTTGCACATAATGCTGATGCTGGTGAGATTTCTTCTCAGAAGAAGCAATATTCATGTAATGAAAGTGCCTCATTTTATCGTTGTAATGATGGTCGAACGCATGAAATTTCCAAGAAAACTTATCAACTCACGGGTGAAAGTTCTAATGCAGCCCTAGAGGCATCAGGGGAAGATACGGTTATTGAGGGAAAGGCTATAATTATTAACGGTGTCTCAAATACAAATAGCCATTCAGAAAACAACGCTTGGACAACAGCTGTAAAAGCCTCAAAAGGGGGAGGGGTTGCTCTATTTGATTCCATGTTAAATGAATGTGTCGATAGGGGCTGATGTTAATGAGAAGGGGGCTTTTGAGATGCAGGATGGGGTGATTAAAGCAATCAGAATGGGGATTAGTGTTGCGGGTAAAGAGTCGTTTGTTTCTTTGACCAAGACAGAGATTAAGACATCTTCTGATGCGATAGGTCTTTTGAGTCATAATGGTGCAAAATTTATATGAAAGGAGGAAAAATTGATTTTACCAGTGGTATTGGTGCTCAAACAGGAGGAGATGGAGAAATTAATTTAGATGATGTTTCTATTACTGGGAGGAGAAAACAGGTAGCAAATACAGATAATCATCGAGAAGGTTCTGCTTTTAGTATGCTTCAGGGGAAAGGCTCTCTTAATTTCCAGAAGGGAAACGTTAATGTCATTAGAGCGCATGGTATTGCCTTGGAGGACAATGATAATAATACTGCTCATATCAAATATTCCAATATTTTTGTGAGAGAAAATGCATTTAATGGCATGCGCTTTTTTGGAAAGCTGTCTTAAATGATAAAAAAACAATTATACCTGGAAAAGGGACTGTCCATTTGACAAAGACAACTTTTATGGCTCCAGAAAGTACGGCTATTTATAGCCGCGAATTTGAAAGTTTTGTTAAACTCTTACAAAATTCAACAGTTTCTGGTGATTCACTCCTGAAAGCTGTTGAGCGTTCCAATGTAAAGATTGAGACTGATGCTTCTACCCTTGTAGGAGGCGTATATGTTGATGAAAGTTCTACAGCTAAGATAGATTTAAAAAATGGTTCAAAGTGGATTTTATCGCGACCAAAATATGACAAATTGCAAAATTCTGATGCTTCTGGTTCTAATTTAGGGGACTATTCCTTCATTTCATCGGTCGATCTTACGGATAGTTCTTTTGTTTTTGAAGAATTAAAATCTAAAAAACAAATGGTTATCAGACACTTCTCATCAGAAAAGGATCGGGGACTGTCTATAAAGCGCACGGTGATGTGAATCTTTATCTTAATGCATATTTGGATAAAGGCGGAGCTCTGCAAGAGCAAAAAACTGACCGGCTTTTAATCAATGGTGATCTTGAAGGAAAAACAACAGTTCATATTTATAAGATTCTTGGAAGTCCAGGGGCATTGACGGGAGATGGTGGTAATAATCAGGGGATTTCCATTATTCAGGTTTATGAACAAGCTGCTGAAGATTCTTTTCAGTTAAAGGGGGGGTATGTCACACTTGAAGCCTCTCCCTATCAGTATCATCTTAAGAGTTATGGTCCAAGCTCTTCTTTAGGGGCGGCAGATTCCAATCAAAGAGTGCTTAAAAACTCTGGAACATTTTGGGATTTCCGCCTTGAAAGTCAATTTGTTGATTCCACTTCTCTTGATTCCACTAAAGTTTTTCCTGTTCTTGATTTGGTTGTCCCCCCTTCTTCTGATGATATTCCTTCTTTTCCTAAAATTCATCTTAATATTACTGGAGGTGAGGATGGTTCTATTGATTCTAACTCTAGGAAAAAAACTCAGGAGCCAAGTCTTTCTTCTCCAGTAGATTCTCCTGATCGGAATTTCCATCTTACGACCACACCTAATGTATCTGATGTTTTGGTGCTTGAGATCCCCAATCCTCCTTCCTCTCTTGCACCTGCTATTCCCGCTATTGCTGAATCTCATCCAGTTGCACCACCTGCATCTGGTTCACCTGTTCCGCCGCATGTTTCACCCGCTCCTTCTGTTGTTACTCCAGTTGCATCGGTTTCACCTGTTCCGCCGCATATTTCACCCGCTCCTTCTGTTGTTGCAGCACCTGCATCGGTTTCACCTGTTCCGCCGCATGTTTCACCCACTCCTTCTGTTGTTACTCCACCTGCGTCTAGTTTTTCTGTTCCGGCATCTGTTTTTGAGCCTTCTTCTCATTTTGAGCCAAATGTGAGAGTCGTTGTTCCACAGGTTCTGACATATATTCTTGTGCCAAATACCTTATTTTATGCTGGATTGATGGATATTATTAATCAAAACAAGCAGTTGCAAGCGCTGCGAACTGTTTCTGGTCGGTTGTTGAAAAATGATGAAAATCCCACTTTGTTTTTGCGCGGTTACGGCGGACATCATCGTTATACTTCAAATTTATCTGCACTTAAATATGGTGATTATGGCGGTGATCTTGATTATAACGTACTAGAGGCAAGTATTTTACTCAAAAAAATCGAATGTGCATACAGTACGACATCTTTGGGAATTATGGGAAATTATGGCAAGCTTTCTTTGCAGCCTCGAAAGGTTCAACAAAGTCAAGAAAGTATATTTGATAAATGGACAATCACAGCATATGGAAGCATGCAGCATGATACAGGTCTTTATATGGATAGTCTCTTCTCTTATGGTTTGTTTAATGGAAATGTTCTCACACTTGAACGAGGTAAAACGGCTGCATTGAGAGGTAAGCCTCTAAGTGTTTCCAACTGCTGGTAAAACGTTTATGATCGAGCAGCCGATATTTTATTTTTGAACCACAGGTTCAGTTTGTTTATCAAAATCTCCAGTTTCATAAGACTCGTGATATTGATAATTTTAATATTGATATGCGAAGACCAGATCATTGGGAGGTGCGTATCGGTGGGTATTTAACCAAGACATTTACATTGACTAAAGATGCACATGTTCTTTCATTCTATGGCAAGTTTCATTTCATTCGTAATTTTGATGATAAACAATTTGTATATTTTAAAGATGCTTTCCAGCTTGGTTCCTTTGGGACTTCTTTAGAAGCTGGATTTGGTGTTTTTTCGCAATTATTTCTAAAAATTATTTTTCATAGTGATTTAATTACCAGCACAAATTTACGATGGCTGGTTTTTCTGGAACGCATTTTTCTGATGGATTAAGCTATCATTTTTAATTGTATTTTTCTTTAATATATCTTTTGTAAAAAATAATAAGTACAAAACGTGATTTTATTGTGTTATTTTTACGATTTTTAACTTTACATATAATCCAAAACGAATTATGTGGACGGCACGTAATAATAATAGCCTGTAGATGAGCCAGATGTGTCTTTGCGGTTTTTGATGAAGATGAAATAAAGAAAGTTTAGAATAAATTATGATTAACGTATTAAAACGCCATGTGTATTTGTGTGCCTTTACGACCTCTGTTTTACTTTTTGTGCATAATGTAGATGTGAGTGCAGAAGATTATAAACCCTCATGTAATTCCCTTTTTAAATCGTATTCGTGTGATATTGTTGATGCTGCTAAGACTGTTGAAAGAAGCGATCAAGAATATGTGAAAGGATTCGATACGAGTTTTAATGTTGTTTCTATGTTCCAGTCCAATAATATTGAGCTGAAAAAAGGTAAAGTGGAAAAAGGCATTTCAGAAATTGGTGGGACTTTGGAATTTAATAAATCTGAGAAGATTACATCAGCTGTGATTGTGTCAAAAGATGGGAAAAGTTCTTTTAAGAAGGTGTCTGTTACGGGAAATGGTGAAAAGGAAAGAAGTAGTAAGATATCTCAATCTGTATTTGGTGTGAAGCAGAGCGGTTTTCTTTTCGTTGATGAGGGTAAAGTTCATGTTACAGATGTTCATGGTATAGCGATTGAGAGTGCTGAACCGATTTTTAAGGAAAGATCACTTGAGTTGCAGGATAATGCTATGTCTTTGGTTTCTTTGGAAAACTCAAAGATCCTTCTTAAAGGAGATGGAGCTCATGGTTTGCATTTTAGGGGAAGCCCTTCGCAAAATAAATATCAAGAGGGAGAGCTTCTTACGAGTTTAGGAGAAGTTCGATTTAAAAAAACGGTTCTTTATGTTCCCGATGGTACAGCTATTTATAGTGATGATGCGAAGAGGTATCCTTACATTACAGCATCGGAAGGTTCTCGTATCTTTGCCGATCGGTTATTAGATGTTAAAAATAATTCATTTGTTGCACTTGATGCTTATGCGTCTTTTCTTACAGGGGGAGCACAGGTTGAGAAAGGTTCTTACGGTAGTGTTGAGTTGTTCAATCAATCACAATGGACTGTAAGAGCAAGTAAAAGTGCGCTTAAGAAGAATGGGAAGGGTCCGTATTTTGTAGATTCATCTGTTTCATTTGTAAGTCTTATTAATAGTTCTATTTTATTTAATAAACCTCAAAGCGGTTATTATCAGAGACTTCATGTAGGAAGCGTAGACGATCAATCCAGTGACTATGCTTATATTGCTGGAGGGGATGTGCGCTTATATGTTAATGCACAGCTTGCTACCAACGGTACAAGAAAAAATGTAAAAGCCGATAAACTTTTGATCTATGGGAATGTTTACGGAAAAACCAAGGTGTATATTGTAAATCCTTCGGTGACTCTAGGGAAAGGAAAGACGCTAAAAGTTAAGGAAGGAGATCGCCATGATGCTTCAATTATTCAGGTTTATGGAAAAGCAGCGGAAGATTCTTTTAAACTGGCAGCAGGCTATGTCGCTTTAAGAGGAGCGCCTTATCGATATAGTCTGCGTGCGTATGGTCCAAATTCTTCTCATGGGAAAGCAAAAGATGAAAACAAGTTAGCTAAAGGGAAATCAATAAAGAAGAATGGAGATTTTTGGGATTACCGACTTGAAGCCGAATATGTTCAGCGTTCTCCTCGTACTGCTCAATTGAAAACTTCTCAGTTGAAAAAGCATGCTTCTCATCTCCGTGTGTCTCGTTCTATTGGATCCTATCCGCATCATAATAATGTTTTAGTTGGTCATGATGCTTCTGCTCATTATCTTGAAGAGGACATTAAAGCTGTTGTCCCACAAGTTCCAACATATCTATTGATGCCTAATGCTTTGTTTCAGGTTGGTTTGATGGATATGAACAATCACAATAAACAGCTGGAGACATTGCGTGCCACTGCTGGAGTTTTGGGAGAAAATGGTAAAAGTTCTGCTCTTTTTGCACGAGGTTACGGTGGAAGTTATCGTTATGTTTCTGATCTGTCTGCGCTTGAATATGGTTATAGCGGAAATTTGAATTATAACGCTATAGAGGCAGGTGTTTTGCTCAATGCGATTGAGGATACACATCATTCCTTAAGCTTTGGAATAATAGGAAACTATGGAAAAATCTCTCTACAACCTCAAGATGTTGAAGAAAGCAAAAAAAGCGCATTCGATAAATGGTCTCTTACAACATATGGCAGTATGCAGTATGATACAGGCTTTTATATTGATGGTCTTTTTTCCTACGGTTTATTTAAAGGGGATGTTCTGACGCAAGCAAGAGGTAAGACAACAACATTGAAGGGAACACCTTTGAGTGCTTCGTTGATTGCGGGTCAGTCATTGATGACAGGACATAAGGGGCTTATTTTTGATCCGCAGGTTCAGGTCGTTTATCAAAATATACGATTTGATAAGACATCTGATATCGATGGCTTTGATGTTGAAATGGGAAAACTTGATCAGTGGGTGATGCGTGTTGGTGGGCGTTTAAGTAAGGCGCTTTCTGCTTCTGAAGAAGGACATGTTATTTCTTTCAATGGAAAACTTCATCTTTCCAATAGTTTTGGAGGAAAACAACATGTACAATTTGGAGATAAATTCCAATTAGGTGCTTTTGGTTCTTCTTTAGAAACTGGGGTGGGATTGAAAGCTCAGTTATCTTCAAATTTTGTATTGCATGGAGATGT
This sequence comes from Bartonella sp. TT121SHDZB, assembly GCF_042193415.1. Classification (NCBI taxonomy): domain Bacteria; kingdom Pseudomonadati; phylum Pseudomonadota; class Alphaproteobacteria; order Hyphomicrobiales; family Bartonellaceae; genus Bartonella; species Bartonella sp. TT121SHDZB. Next base: position 27,216 of record NZ_JBHILR010000010.1, read on the forward strand.
AACCTATCAGCATCATCTTAGCAAAGCAGGGTTTTCAGGAACTATTTTTTCAGGTGGTTTACGCTATCGTTTTTAACTGTATTTTTAAACACATCCCTTGCGAAAGCAATAAGTAAAAAATGTAACTTTATCGCGTTATCTTTGGGCTTTTTGTTTATCGTATAATTCAAAGCGAATTATGTAAATGACCATAATGGTAATAACCGATGAGATGGGGTCAGATGTGTTTTTCAGTTTTTGATGAAGGTGAAATAAAGAGGTTTTAGAGTGAATTATGATTAAGGTATTAAAACGCCATGTATGTTTATGTGCTCTTACAACGTCTGTTTTTTTCTTTGTGCATAATGTAAATGTGAATGCACAGGAGAAATCTTCGTGTACTACCCTTTTAAAGTCCTATTCATGTGATGATCTTGAGAAACGTGATCGTATGAATGGATTTCGTTTAGACACTGCTGGTAACGATTTTTCTGGTATTACGAACGTAAAAAAGTTTGATAAAATAAACATTAAGGTGGGAGAAAAAGGGAGTTGGGGGATTGATGGAGTTTTGGAGTTTAAAAACACTGGTACAATTTCATCACAAGTGCTTGCACAAGAAAAGATGAAGATTGTTTTGGATAACGTTTCCATTACGGGAAGTGGCAAGAATACGGTCAATGGTAAAAGTATAAATGCCTATAATTATAATAATGGCTTTAATCAGGCAGTTTTTGGTGTGAAGCAAGGCGGTTCTCTTCTTGTTAAGGAAGGTAAGGTTAACGTTTCAAATATTTATGGGCTTGTGATGGAGAGCTCAGAGGGCGTTTTCATTTCTGGCGGTGAGACTAAATATAGTGTATTGGATGGTAAGCCTTTATATGGTTCATGGGATTGGCGTTATTCTGGTGTTGTTTTTGAGAATTCAGATATTACTCTTAATGGGCATGGGATCCGTGGGCTTTATTTAAAAGGAAGTCCCTTACAAGAAGAATATATAGAAGGAGAGGCATTGGCTGCATTGGGGGAGGTTCAGTTCAAGAAGACTAACTTTAAAGTTCCTAATGGTATAGCTATTTATATCGATGATGCCAAAAGATTTCCTTATATTACTGCGTTAGATGGATCGCGTATCTTTGCTAATCGGTTATTAGATGTTAAAGTTAACTCGCATGTGTCCGTTGAAGCTGATGCTTCTTTTTTTGTGGGAGGTGCACGCGTTGATAAAAAATCTTATGCCGAAGTTGAGTTATCTAATAAATCGCAATGGACGGTGACGCCAGGGAAAAATAATAAGTGGCGTGCTTCATCTGTTTCCTTTGTAAGGGTTAGTGATAGTTCTATTTTCTTCCAGAAACCAAGAGATGGTCATTATCAGACACTTCGCATTGGGAGTTTGGATGATGATAATGGCTTAGGTTATGCTTACATTGCCAATGATGCACGCCTTCTTGTAAATGCATCTCTTGCGATAACAGATGGGCAAGTTAGAGGGATCGAAGCCGATAAACTTTTGATCTATGGGAATGTTTATGGAAAAACTAAAGTCTATGTCGTAGAAGTTCCAGCAGCTTCGGGGAAGGGAAAGAGTCATAACAAAGGTACGCAAGGAGATAATAAAAGCATTTCAATTATTCAGGTTTATGGAAAAGCAGCGGAAGATTCTTTTAAACTGGCAGCAGGCTATGTCGCTTTAAGAGGAGCGCCTTATCGATATAGTCTGCGTGCGTATGGTCCAAATTCTTCTCATGGGAAAGCAAAAGATGAAAACAAGTTAGCTAAAGGGAAATCAATAAAGAAGAATGGAGATTTTTGGGATTACCGACTTGAAGCCGAATATGTTCAGCGTTCTCCTCGTACTGCTCAATTGAAAACTTCTCAGTTGAAAAAGCATGCTTCTCATCTCCGTGTGTCTCGTTCTATTGGATCCTATCCGCATCATAATAATGTTTTAGTTGGTCATGATGCTTCTGCTCATTATCTTGAAGAGGACATTAAAGCTGTTGTCCCACAAGTTCCAACATATCTATTGATGCCTAATGCTTTGTTTCAGGTTGGTTTGATGGATATGAACAATCACAATAAACAGCTGGAGACATTGCGTGCCACTGCTGGAGTTTTGGGAGAAAATGGTAAAAGTTCTGCTCTTTTTGCACGAGGTTACGGTGGAAGTTATCGTTATGTTTCTGATCTGTCTGCGCTTGAATATGGTTATAGCGGAAATTTGAATTATAACGCTATAGAGGCAGGTGTTTTGCTCAATGCGATTGAGGATACACATCATTCCTTAAGCTTTGGAATAATAGGAAACTATGGAAAAATCTCTCTACAACCTCAAGATGTTGAAGAAAGCAAAAAAAGCGCATTCGATAAATGGTCTCTTACAACATATGGCAGTATGCAGTATGATACAGGCTTTTATATTGATGGTCTTTTTTCCTACGGTTTATTTAAAGGGGATGTTCTGACGCAAGCAAGAGGTAAGACAACAACATTGAAGGGAACACCTTTGAGTGCTTCGTTGATTGCGGGTCAGTCATTGATGACAGGACATAAGGGGCTTATTTTTGATCCGCAGGTTCAGGTCGTTTATCAAAATATACGATTTGATAAGACATCTGATATCGATGGCTTTGATGTTGAAATGGGAAAACTTGATCAGTGGGTGATGCGTGTTGGTGGGCGTTTAAGTAAGGCGCTTTCTGCTTCTGAAGAAGGACATGTTATTTCTTTCAATGGAAAACTTCATCTTTCCAATAGTTTTGGAGGAAAACAACATGTACAATTTGGAGATAAATTCCAATTAGGTGCTTTTGGTTCTTCTTTAGAAACTGGGGTGGGATTGAAAGCTCAGTTATCTTCAAATTTTGTATTGCATGGAGATGTAACCTATCAGCATCATCTTAGCAAAGCAGGGTTTTCAGGAACCATTTTTTCAGGTGGTTTACGCTATCGTTTTTAAATACACTTGAAATATAGATTAGTTTTTTATATAAGTAGATAGTATTTTATGAAGTGTAAAGTAAGTATTTATTTTTTATACATTCTCAATGTTTATATGTTTAACTTAACATTATTTTATGTCTCATTCATTCTTAAGTAAAGCGGGGGAGAAGGATTTGTAAGAAAGTTATGGTTAATGTATTAAGAGAGTATAGATTTTTATTTATTACAACGGCTATTGTTTCTTTTTTGCCAATCGTGAGTGTTAATGCTAATCCTAATAATTTAGGAGTTCCCTGTAATGTAGAAAGTAGTTTATTTACCTATAACGATAGTAAAAAATACAGGATAAGTAATAAAAATCATACTTTTTCTGTTCCTCCTCAAGATGCTTTGGTTGCGGTTGTAGCTATAGAAAAAGCAGGGACTGTTTTAACTTTGTCACAGGTAAATATTATGGCGGATAAAGCAAAGCAGTCATTTTTATATGGTGGATATGTAAAAGATGGTGGCAAGCTTGTTCTAACCAATTCAAATATTAAGGATATGTCCGGTTTTCGTGTTCAGAACGGGCAAGTTATGATGAAACGAGGGAAGATTGAAGGTAGTTCGCAAGCTGTATGTGCAGAAGGACAAAAAACCGATGTTGCTTTAGTGAACGTAAATATTGATATTGTATCAGATGATTTGAATGCAAAAGGGATTGGATTTGTTAGTAGTTCTGATGCATTCGTTAGGATGTCAGGCAGTACTATTACTTTTAATGAGGTTGGTACGTTTTCAACACGATTTGGGGGGAAATATCTTATTGATACCACCAATATTCAGGGCAACGGTAAGAAACACACGATTGTAGTTGATGGTGAGAGTATTGATGAATTTCCAAAAGCTTTTGATATATCACAGGGTGGTGATGTTCATTTGCGTGGTGGTTCTATTCAGCTGACTGATATGCATGGCTTCTTGATTACGAATTTTGCAGGTTATGTAGATGGTGAAGGTAAATTGGTTCAAGAATACGCTTCATCAAATGGGTTTAAAAAGACAAGTATTAAGATTGAAGGTACAGAAATTTCTGTTCAGGGTGAGGGAGTATATGGTCTGTATTTTTATGGATTAGGTCCAGATGTATGGGTTGATATGTTTAAGGTAGGGGATGAAAAACTTTCAAAAGTAGAAAAAATTGTTTTGGGTGAAGCGTCTTTGCATTTGTCACAGACAACTTTTTCAGTTCCCGATGGTATTGCCATTTATAGTGCGGGAGATGATATTTATGGAGCTGAAGCTATCATTGAATTAACAGAAAGGACAAAGATCTCTGGTGATTTATTGTTAAAAGCTCAAAATAATTCTTCTCTATTGGTGAAAGCAAAGGATTCTACCCTTACAGGGGGTATACATGTTGAGGATGCATCAACTGTTCACTTAGAATTAACACATGGCTCTGCATGGTATCTCACCAAAAGGAAACATACAGATTTGCAGAAATCACTTCCTGTAGATTCATTCCTTTCGTCTATAAGCATTTCTGATAGCACAATTTTTTTTGATAAATTTATATCTCGAGATTATCAAACGTTGTATATTGGAAAAGTATATATTGAAAAAGGAAGTAATTTAAATGATATAAATCCAATAGGCGGAATACAGTATGATAAAGAAGCCTATAGTGCAAAGGGAAATGTGCAGATTAAGATGAGTGCGTTTGTGAATAATGACGGCTCGTTTAATCCTCAAAAAACTGATCGTATTTTGATCTACGGGAATGTCTTGGGAAGTACACTGCTCATGATGGAAGGTTTTTCCAAAACCTTAGAAGGAGAAGTTGGCGATAAAGGAATTAAAAGTATTTCACTTGTTCAAGTTTCTGGGACAGCAGAGGAAAGTTCTTTTAAGTTAGCCAATAGTTATACTACGGTGAATGGATTTCCTTATCAATATAAACTTCGTGGCTATGGTCCAAGTTCTTCTTCTGGAAATGCAGATCCAAAGAATAGATTGGTTGCAGGGGAAGGAGATTTTTGGGATTTTCGTCTCGAAAGTGTTTACATTGGTTCTGAATTAGATTCTTCTGAAACTGTTTCTAAGCCAACGTTTACAGTTTTACCACCTAAATCTGAAGCAGAAACTATACCTTCTGAACGACCATCAGAGACTATTTCTCCTGAGCAACCTTCTTCTGTTGAGCCTTCGCCTATACCATCTAAACCTTTTTTGCCTGAAATATCTGAACCGCCTGAAATATCTGAATCGTCTGAAATATCTACGGATTTTGTTCTCACTCCTTCTGCACCTATTTCGCCTGTACTTCCCCCTGAACCATCTGTTCCAGAGGCTCCTTCTCCTGAGCAACTTCCTTCTGTTGAGCCTTCGCTTATACCATCTATACCTTCTTTGCCTGAAATATCTGAGCCGTCTGAAACATCTACGGATACTGTTCCCACTCCTTCTGCACCTATTTCGCCTGTACTTCCCCCTGAACCATCTGTTCCAGAGGCTCCTTCTCCTGAGCAACTTCCTTCTGTTGAGCCTTCGCTTATACCATCTATACCTTCTTTGCCTGAAATATCTGAGCCGTCTGAAACATCTACGGATACTGTTCCCACTCCTTCTGCACCTATTTCGCCTGTACTTCCCTCTGAGTCATCTGTTCCAGAGGCTTCTTCTCCTGAGCAACCTCCTTCTGTTGAGCCTTCGCTTATACCATCTACACCTTCTGTGTCTGAAATATCTGAGCCGTCTGAAACATCTACGGATTCTGTTCCTCCTCCTGCGCCTGTTGGGCCAAAGCCTTCTACATCCCCTGACCCTTTGGAGCCTTCGTCTAATCTCTCTATACCGCTTGATGTTCAACCTAAACCAGGAATTCGAGCTGTTGTTCCACAGGTTCCGACTTATCTCCTTTTGACAAATGCCTTATTCCATGCTGGTTTGATGGATATGACCAAGCAAAGTAAGAAGTTGGAGACAATGCGGAATGCTTTTCACTCCTCTTGGAAAGATGATGAAAATACGGCCTTTTTTCTGCATGCTTATGGTGGTACCCATCATTATGCTTCCAATTTATCTGCTTTTGAATATGGCTATGGTGCTGAGCTTGATTATAATGCATTTCAAGCAGGTGTTTTGTTGAACGAGATTGAGAGTTTATACAGTCGTACATTCTTTGGGGTGTTGGGAAATTATGGCAACCTTTCTCTAACCCCTCAGGATGTTGAACAAAGAAAAGAGAGCGCATTTGATAAATGGTCTGTTGCTGCCTATGGAAGTTTGCAACATGATGTGGGGTTTTATATAGATGGGGTGGTATCGTATGGTCTTTTTAAGGGAGATGTTTTGACTCTTGCACGGGGCAAGGTTGTGGCGTTAAAAGGTAAACAGTTTAATGGTTCTTTAACGAGTGGCAGAACATTTGCAATAGGCTATAAAGGTGTTGTTTTTGATCCGCAGATTCAGGTTGTTTATCAGCATCTTCAGTTTAATCAGGCGCGTGATATTGATAATCTTGATGTGGATTTAGGAAAATTTCATCAATGGGTGGGGCGTGTTGGTGGGCGTTTAAGCAAGACGCTTAATGTTTCTGAAGAGGGACGTGTTGTTTCTTTTTATAGTAAGCTTTCTTATTTGCATAGTTTTGAAGATAAACGATTTGTTTCTTTTAAAAAAGATTTTCAATTAGGTGCTTTTGGTTCTTCTTTGGAAGCAGGGCTTGGGTTTAATGCTCGTCTTTCTTCAAAATTTTTCCTTCATGGAGATGTAACTTATCAGCATAGACTTAAAAAAGTGGGTTTTTCTGGAGCAGGTTTCTCTACTGGATTGCGCTACCTTTTTTGAAGAGATACAATGTGTATTTTTATATGAAAGGCAGAAAAATCTTCTGCCTTTTAATGTATTGGAATTTATGTTGCTTCATCAATATGATTATTTTTTTATCTAAAAGGTTACAGTAAATGATTTTTTTAATTTATGATTAAAGATGCTCAATTATATGTTTTCTTTTATACGATAAGAAATTTTTCTAAATTTTGATATTATGATATGGGAACAGATTTCATTGTGAATATGAAAAGCTTGAATGCTGAGTGCTTGTGGCATAATCTTTTAAAAGAGGTAGTATTGATGGTTGTTTTTGTTAATATAAAGCGGAACAAGATTGGTTTGTAAGAGTTTTTATGGTTATTTGATTCTGTTTCTTTATACATTGTTTTGAATCTTATTTTAGATAAGAATATAACTTTATACAAAAATATAAACTGTATTCACGTTTGTAACAGCTAATATACATATTTTTGTTTTTTTTTTGCAAATGATAGGCGTCAAAAGAAATTTTGATGCAATGCAATATAGTATATTACTTTCATTGCGGTCAGCGCGGACATCGTTATTCTTTTTTTCAGCTTTTAATACTGCGCAGAGCTTAGCGCTCCAGAGTGTTCATAAAAAGCATGTCTACTTTTTCAATAGCTCTTCTTTACATGCCATCTTCGTTTGTGACGAGAAAGGGGTTAATTGATTAAATATAACCAGGTTTGAAAGGAAAGAAATTTATAATATTCAGTTTTTTTATTCCATATAATGGTGAATGAGCATTCTAAATCGTTGATGAAATTTTTCCAAATCAACATCAAGATTATCAACATCACACGTTTGATAATACTGGAGATGCTGAAAAAACTGAACCTGCGGATCAAAGGCAACACTTTAATACCCTGTTGCTTATGGACAAGTAAAACACAGTCGTTTAGGGGGGTGATGGGAGCTCTATGAAATGATTGTTAGGTAGAACTTGGCTAGACAAGAAATTGGAGTGTAGAGGGCTGCTAGTAGGAAACTTCATTTTTTAGGTGGCGAGAGAGGATCAAAAAAATTTATTTAGAATAAATAGTGTTGAATTCTCTTTTTTGCCGAATTTTTAAGAAAAATGCTTTTATAGAAGTATATAGCCTATACAGGTGTTTATAGGGAGATGGGGTTTTCGGTCTTGAGGGTGATGTTTTTATTCTTGTATGGGGGAGCAAAGTTAAAAGATCAAAAAACATATTTAAGGTATTTTCTTGTCTAAAGGGGGGGAGGGAAGGAAGAGGGAAGATTTAATGATTGCGAAGATTTTAGGAGACTTTTGGGGGGATTAGGGAGATAGGATTTCTGAGAGCTCTAGAGATGCAAAGAGATAAGATTTCTGGAGGATTGTGTGGGCATTTTTATCGGCGATGGTTGTGCTTGTTGGTGCTTGGCTTAATCAGTGATATTGATTATACCACATTCACCATTTTCGCTACCGAAGGAGAGGTTTTGCCCTGCTTGATCCCAGTTAAGTGCTGAGATAGCGCTTTTCCCATAACCTTTTAGAAGGATTTCTTTTCCATCATGAAAATGTGCCGCTAAAATCATTCCATCATTGAAGCCTATTGCTACAATTTCTTTGTTTGGGTGGCATGAAACGGTGCTAACAAGTGCATTGGCTCGTGTGCCTAGTTCTAGAGGTGTTTTTCCCATGGGGCCATCTTTTGTATGAAAGGGCCAAACAATTGCGGCAGAGGCACCTGATGTTGCTAGCCATTTTCCTTTTGCGCTCCAAGACCAGCTTTTGACTTTGCTTGGGTAGCCACTCATGCGGAGGTGCTGATTATCAGTGAGACGCCAGCCGTGTAAGGCGTTTTCTTGCATGGTGGAAATGACATAGCGGTTGTCTGGTGAAAAGGTGACACCACAATGAGCGCCTTTCCATACCAATGTGGTGGGAGATATTTGCGTTGATAACCAATGAAGAGTCACACCATTGTAATGGGCAACGGCAAGTCGTAAACCTTTTGGAGCAAAAGCCAGGCCTTCTACACTGCGTTCATGTGTGAGCTCTTGTCGTTCTTTTCCAATATTTGCAAATACGAGGCGTGAAGAGGAAAAGGCAACTGCTTTTTGTGGTCCAAAAGCAACGTTGTTTATCCATTTGCGTTCTTTTTGGCTTAACACTTCTGTATAATCCGCTGCCGTTGTTTGACAGACTTTTCCATCTTCTCCACCTGTGATGATCGCGGTATTGTCATGGGAAAAATGGCTTGAAATTATTCCTTGGTGGACTTCAACGATTTGTGGGGTTGGATTTAAAAAAACAATGAAACCTTCTACGGAAACAAAAGCTGGTTTATTGCCTATAAAACCGCAAGAAAGGCAGTAACTTTGGAGATCATAATGGGTAATGTTTGGCATTATCACTCACTTATGCGCAATTTTCAAAACCAGTTTTTAATTTTTCAGCATCAAGAGAGCGTCCTATAAAAACAAGGCGGCTTTCTCGTTTTTCATCTTCACGCCATGGGCGTTGATGTTGTCCCTCAAGAAGCATATGTATCCCTTGAATGACGTAACGATCATCGTCTCCTTGAAAGGCGATAATGCCTTTAAGACGTAAGATATCTGGTCCTTGTTGCTGTGTAACCTGCTGGATCCAAGGGAAAAATTTTTCTGGGTGCAGAGGACCTGTTTTTAAACTTACAGAAGTGATGGTAATATCATGAATGGTGGATGCGTGATGATGGTCATGATGACAATCGGGGCCACACACATGGTCAGCGTGTTGTTCTGTATGTTGGTGATCGAGAAAATGAGGTTCATGATCGAGAGTCCGTTGGAGATCAAAAAAACCACGATTGAGAAGTGTCTCAAGAGGGATATTGGTGCGCTGTGTTGTATAGAGTATAGCGCGAGGATTAATGGCCAGAATAAGGGATTCAGCATAGGTGCGTTCTTGTTGGGTGACAAGATCAATCTTATTTAAAAGAATGATATCCGCGAAGGCAATTTGCTCTTCAACTTCACGACTTTTTTTCAGTTGAGAGGGCAAATATTTTGCATCAACGACCGCTATGACACTGTCGAGAGCTGTTTTTGCATGGACAGTATCATCCATGAAAAAGGTCTGTGCTACGGGAACGGGATCAGCAAGCCCTGTCGTTTCTATAATGATCGCATCAAATCGATGAGAACGTTGCATCAGACTTTCCAGAATGCGAATGAGATCCCCACGCACGGTGCAGCAAACACAGCCATTATTCATTTCATAAATTTCTTCGTCGGATTCAATGATAAGGTCATTATCAATACCAATTTCACCAAATTCATTGACAATGACGGCATAACGTTTGCCATGATTTTCACTGAGAATACGGTTGAGAAGGGTGGTTTTTCCAGCACCAAGATAGCCTGTGAGAACCGTAACGGGAAGTTTTGGGAGAGGTGTCGTTTCCATGGAGAGACCTTTTATTATTCTTTATTGCCATGTGTCTATGTTAAATCGATTGATATCATCAAGTAAATCACGAAGCTGAGACAGAACATGAGAAAAGATTGCTTCACCGGCTTGTGGTGTTGCTTTGCTTGCGTTTCCTGCCGCCCCTTGCGTATTTAGATCTTTCATTGTCCAACCAAAGGCATGAGGACCATAAGCGCGTAAATACCGATAATTGGCAATCATATCCGCTTGTTTATTATGAAAATTTTTTGCCTTTTCCATATGGACTTTTTCTGGTGCTAAATAGAGCATGAGAGAGGTTTCGATAAAACCTCCATGGATATCAAGATGTTGTTGAGACGGTTCCATGAGACCTTGTGGTAAACCAAAACGGCTCCAGCTTGTTGCTACAGCGAGCATGGAAAGGCGCCTTCGTAATTCGGTGATGACGATACTCATTAAAGGTGAATTGCCTCCGTGAGCATTAAGAAGAAGAAGACGGTTGATCCCTTTGTGATAGCAGTTTTCACCAATCTTTATCCATTGCTTAATCGCATCAGAAAAGGTAAGGGTTTGTGTGCCTGTAACATCCATATGTTCTATAGAATAGCCAATCTTTTCAACCGGTAAAAGTGCGATAGGGAATTGTTCTTTTGTTTGTAAAGTGAGGGCTTTTGCAAAAGCTTCAGCTATAATCCAGTCGGTTTCGAAAGGAAGGTGCTCTCCGTGATATTCATGTGCGCCCAAAGGTAAAAGAGCGAGAAAAGGTGTGTTAGATACCATAAATTACGGCCCAAAAGAAGAGTCAACAGAAACAAAGTGATCGAAGGTGCTGTCACTATTTAATCTATCTATAAGAGAAACGCAAATAGTCGTATTTTTACATCCCATATGCATGCATAAAACATATGGATGCATAAAAATGAGAGCTTTGTTAAAAATAGAGAAGCTTTTATTGAGCAAAGCCAACGCAATTTTTTCTGTAATTATGGGGCAACCTTTCTCAAGATAGTTATCTTTGGTAAGTCTTTTTGATGCGTATTCTCATTTTTAATCAGTAAATATTCAGACAGATTAAATACTGCACATCATGGAATGAAAAATAATTTTTTATCGTTTCTTGAAAACACATTTTTTCTGTAAGCTGCATATTCTTCTTTCTGTTATGGAGCGAGAATAACTAAATTATTTCTATTATTGCGATAGTACAGAATTTGGTTGTAATCAGGAGTGCTAAATTCTTAATTCAAGTATCTGTATATTACAAAAGAATAAAAATATTTGTTGATTAATTTTACTTTGGATAGAGTATTAACAGATTGTTCATGAGAAAAAATGAATATAAAGAGAAGAATTCACGTAAGATGAACCTGCAATCTCAAAGAACTTGGTGAGTTTATAAGATGATTCAATAAGAAACACCGTTGGATACATGATAAACAGAACGCCATTGTGTTGCACATTGACACTCTTGTTTTAAAGAAACCTTTCTCAAGGTATCCAAGCCTATTTTGCGACGCTGTTCATGAATGGTACAACGATAAAGCCTTATAATATAAAATCTATTGTATTCCACCATCTTTACACTTTTAAAGTAAAAAGGGATACCATCATTCACTTTGCCAGTTTTCAATACTGTGTTAACAGCGCTTGATACTTAAAATACCTCATAGGTGATATTTTCCTTTCTTCAAGTCTGTTTATACACACATCTATCTCGTTTGTGATTTGCAAGTGAAGAATTTTGATTGATTCAATATAAACAGAGTTAAAATTAAAAGAGTTTTATAATCGTCAGCTTTTTCATTCAACATGCAAAACAATAAATTATTATTATAGATCAGTATCTTGCGATTGAAGTGATCGGTTGATGAATTTATCATTCAAGATCAATTTTCATGGTGTTATTTTTTCAATGTGTTTACTTAAGTTGGTATTTTAAAAATGCAATTTTTAGTAAGTTTCTCTATTACTTTTCTTTCAAAGAGAATTATTTGTTATTAATACAGAGTAAATATAATTAATCAAAATATAAATATGGCTGTAATCTACAATATTGACGAAAAATATGGAATAACTTTTATGAAAATTAAGAAAGAAAGTTGTTTTTCAGTATTTGGGGGATCATCTCATTTTTTATGGCTCTCTTTTTATCTGGTTTTAGGTAGTTTGTTGGAGCTCTAGTATTGCTTATAACATTTTTATAAATCTGATAGATTTACTTATTTTATGCGTTTGTTTTGTTAGGTTTGAAAGTCAATATTTTGCGTTCTTTATGCTGTATGGGATAAAGGGGGCTGAATTGCCTCTTTGAAGATGCTATGCGATATTTTTTCTTTATATATCAGTAAAAGTTGAGAATCATTTTATTAATGTTTTTTCCATTTGAAAATAGAGATCTTAATTGCTTTTTCACACTTTTATACCTGTTTTATAGAAAAGTATTATACTATTTTAATGTTGTTTATTAAGATAGATTTTTTTAGATTGAGGTTTTTATTTGCTACCAATTTTATTTTTCAAGCTTATTGATGAGTGACATAATAAAATATCCACTAATAATATTCCATTTTTGTGTTTATTGAAATAATATATAAGTATTATTATGTTAATATTTCTTATATTATAAATAATTTAAAATTTAATTGCATTTTAAATTATTTATAAAATATCCATTATATAACTTTTTAAATAAATTTGTTTTTAAGAATTTATTACAATCAAAATTTGACAAATTTTTATTATTTTTAATTATATAAATAAAAATTACAAAATATTACTTTTAATATCTTAATTTACTATATTATAAATTAATAAATTATTTTTACACTACTTATTCTTTTTTTGTACAAACTATAGAGGGAAATGCAAGTTTTGTAAAAAATAAATTTCAAGAGAGAATGGCAATTACTATTTCTACATTAGAAAAAAATGTAGCTATTAAAACTGTGGATAGAGTAGTTATTCAAGATGTTGAGGAATAAGATGGTATTGCTTTGGGGAAACCTGAAAAAGCTGCTACCTTTTCAGGTTCAGCCTTTTGGGGGGAAGTATTTTATCACTTCTTGCTTCTTTATGTATTGGGGATGTATTAGGTGCTGTTTTATTTCTTTGGGGAATATTCGTTATACTTTAGTAGAAAGATCATCGATAAAGCCGATGAATTTTTTTCATTTCATTATGTTGAAAAAAATAAATACTTGAAATCATTTATACTGTATTTTATAATAAAATAACTATATTAATAATAAATGTAGTTTTTATTGACATTATTAAAGTTCAAGGTTCTACATTTATGTTTTTTTTACAAAGTAGTGTAACCTGATTTTTTACACTCTATAGTTATTATCCTAGTAACAAGGCTAATATACTCACTTTCTTTATCAGCCTTTTAATATTTGTCTACTTTTTCTCATATGAAGATTATTCATCAAAGGTATATTTTATCCTTTCAAATTTTTTGATGTTAAATCCATCAAAAGTATTTTTTACGTATAACAAGTTGTGTTCGTGTATGGACAAAATTATTAAAGAAAAAAGAGTAAAAACTTTTCTCATGAATCATCTCAAGTGCGATGCGCTGTCGTAATATTGGTAAATAAAATGATAGTGCTGATTTTGTATCTTTATAGAGTAAGGTCGTGATACACAGTGAACCTTATGCCATCTCATGGGGTGGTTTATATTGTTGCATTTACGGGCCATATTGTGAGAGGGAAGTGGTGATGTGCGTCGTTGGAAAATGCTTTTATTAAAACATAAACCTGTATTTGCGATACAAGTGTATTTTGGATTGTTCTGTTGCGTAAGGGAAGGATACTGTTAAGTAAGGTAATTCAGGAGTGTTTATAGCTTAGCCGAAGAAGGGCAATGAAGTAAAAGGTCTTGTTTAGCACGAAGACGTGCAATCCATTGATCTTCACGAATAGCAGTATTATGCACTGTAATGAGTTCATTTTTTTTAATTGCAGCTGTTACTGTTGCTTTTTCTAAAAGACCACAAGGAATGGCGTGGTGAGCGCGTGCTTCTGCAATGTTCATTATCCAAGCACGATAAGTATAAAGACCGATAAAGTCTAGCTGATCACCTGGGTGTAAATCTTTTTTAGCAACAGCACAGACTTCTACTACGGGATGGCTAAGAGGAACCATATCTTTTTTGCCATAAAGCATAATACGTGCGCAGGTGAGGGGAACTTCCATTGCTGTTAAATGATAGGGGCGATGAAAGGTGAAGTAAGGCCCCTGACCAATTTTTAAATCTTCCATACGCTCGCGTAAACGTGGGTGTGCTATTTCGGCAATAACAAAGACACCAGGTGAAACACCTGGACCTGTTGAATAATCTACAACACCATATTGCTGCAAAATGCCCCCATCTTGTTTTGGAATAAGCACTTTGTTTAAATCTTGCAGTGCCGCTTGTGGTCCATGCATTCCCGGACAATCGGGGAGAAGTCCGGTGGCATTGGCAATTGCTGCCATTTCAACCATCGTTTTGGAACCATCAATAAATTCGACCAACATGCGCACATTCATATTACGCCGGAATGCTTCTTCTTCGTAAGCATCAGGTGTAGCATCAAAGAGTAGAGGATTATTTTTTCCTTTACCTGCTGCAACAATCTTATGTCCAAGGGCTGAAACAAATTCTATGAGTTCCATACAAGAAGTAGGTTCATCGCCGGCACCAAGTGTATAAATGAGCCCTCGTTTTTCTGCTTCATGTTTGAGATAAGCGCCAATTGTAACATCTGCTTCAACATTCATCATGACAAGATGTTTGTTATTCTCAAGCGCTTTGATACCAATTTCTGCTCCTGCTTCGGGATAGCCTGTTGCATCAACGATAATATCAATTTGTTCATGGCGCAAAACAAGGTTAATATCATCTGTTGCTGCAATCAAACCCTTTTCAATGCTTTGCGTGAGAGCATGAGCATTTTCAACTTCGCTGACATGTCCATCTTCGCCATAGGCGAGTGTAGCGGCATCAAAAATACGTGACGGTGTCCTCGTGGCGACTGCGGCGACTGTTATACCATCCATATGCGCAATACTTGATAATAAATCTGTACCCATTTCACCACAACCAATCAGTCCAATACGGATGGGGGGATGCTTTTCTGCACGTTGTTTCAAATCATGCGCTAAACCTGTTAGGTTCACATTGCTTGCCATTCTTTTTTCCCATTTGAAAACTATTCTGCTAAAAGAGTTTTCTTATTCATAAGGTGCATTTGTTTTTAAGACAATTAATCTTTTATTCTTGATGCTCTAATCAATGGATTTTATAAAAGCAAGAGGGGTGGTTGTTTTTATCAAATAAATAGGAATAGCGTTATGCAGCAAAAAATAGCAATACAAGATGTTACCAGTTTTATTGGGAAAGAAGTGGGATTATCGGGATGGCGTCTTGTTACACAGGATATGATTAATCAGTTTGCATGCGCTACAGATGATCATCAATGGATACACGTTGATGAGGAAAAGGCTAAACAAACACCTTTTGGTGGCACGATTGCTCATGGTTTTTTAACATTATCGCTTTTATCTACGCTTGCTTATGAGGCTCTTCCTGAGTTGGAAGGGACCACAATGGGGATTAATTATGGTTTCAATAAAGTACGCTTCATGAGTCCTGTAAAAACAGGGGTACGGATACGTGCACGTTTTGTGTTAGACGATGCAGAAATTCGCCCTTCTGGTCGCGTGGTTTTCCATTATGGGGTTAGTGTGGAAGTTGAAAAGTTAAAAAAACCAGCTCTTACAGCTCAATGGCTTATTGTTGCTGTTGTGGAAGAAAAACCTTCCAATATCTAGATTGCCTTCCAATATCTAGATTAGTTGAGTGCTTTATTTTATAAAATTTTATACAACTCTATTAGAAGTTTCTTCAATAATAATATTGAGAATAATCTATAGGATGATAGATATGGTGGAGCTATCATAGCGTTGATAGCCAGAGCAGGTTGCTATGCCTCTTAGATCATTTCGACAGTTTGTTGCTATGCTGAGAGCAGGTCGTGGTCAACATATTAATTGATCATTGCTATATTGGGAGAGAAGCTCGAATATTGCAAGATTTCTTATTTCATGTCCTTTTATATTGAATCCATTAAAACTATTGGCTTGCCTGTTATAAAACAGGGCTTATGGGGATAAAACTGTTTAAGAAAAAAGAAAAAGTGCTTGGCTTTTATGTGTGCTCGATAGCCAAGGAGTGTTGCATTTGGGAAGGGGAAAAGAAGATAATGGTACTGGCATGTGAAATGCTGATTTTTTCAACATTTTGTTTTATCAAGTTTTTGTACGATTTTATCAGAAGTCCATTGGGTTATAATATTGAGCATGATCAAAAGGAGGATAACAATGGTCATGATGAAGGTATTATAGCGTTGGTAGCCATAGCGGATTGCCATATCCCCTAAACCGCCTCCACCAAGATATCCAGCAAGTGAGGTGGCTCCTATCAGAGAAATGACCATGACTGTAAAACCTGTAATCAGGCTAGGGAGAGCTTCAGGAATAAGAACATGTCTGATAATTTGAAGACGACTTGCACCCATAGAGCGGATCGCTTCAATAAGACCGTTTTCAACGGTTTTAAAAGAGAGTTCTGCCATGCGTGCATAAAAAGGGATAGCTGAAATGGTCAGTATAAAAATTACAGCAGGCATTCCTATCCCTCTTCCTACAACGATACGTGTTATGGGCAGAAGATAAAATGCAAGAATGATAAAGGGAATAGCACGAATACTGTCAATGATCATACTTAAAGGGCGATTGATGAGAGATGAGGAAAAAATCCCCCCACGTGCTGTTGTGTGAAGAAGAAGACCAAGGGGAAGCCCTATAATAAATGCCATAACAGAAGCACTAAGTGTCATCAATATTGTATCAATAACAGCTTGGGGAAGTTCATGAGACAGAACATTAAACATAGCCTAAGACCTCACAATATCGTCCTTTTTTTGTTAACCATTGAACAGCTTTTTCTAAAGCTTCTTTATCTTCTCCAGGAAGAGCCAAGAAGAGTCTCCCGATGGTTTCATCTTGAACTGTATCAATGCCACCATGCAAAATACGTGCTTTTAAACCACTCTCATTTTCTAGAAGATGAAGAAAAGGCTGCTGGGCAATTTCACCGGCAATATTAATTTCAATGACAGCTTCTCGTCCGATTGGTTTGAGATTTTTCGCAAATTTTTCAGGAAGTTGCGGGGTGACAAGCTTGAGCATGGCGATGGTTGTATCGTCTTGCGGTGATGTAAAGATGTCTTTCACACGTCCTTCTTCTACAATGTTTCCCTGATTAAGAACAACAACGCGATGCGCTATGGTGCGCACAACTTCCATTTCATGGGTGATGAGCACAATCGTGAGATTGAGGTGTTTATTAATATCAGCAAGGAGCTCTAGAATAGATTGTGTTGTTTCAGGGTCAAGAGCAGAGGTGGCTTCATCTGATAACAATATTTTAGGATTAGCAGCGAGCGCACGAGCAATGCCAACGCGTTGTTTTTGCCCCCCTGACAATTGTGCCGGATAGCAATATTCTTTCCCAGATAACCCAACCAATTCAATCAGTTCAAGGGCACGTTTGTGGCGTTGTTTTTTACTTACACCACTTAATTTAAGCGGCAATGCAATGTTATCAAGAATATTTTGCGATGAGAGAAGATTGAAATGTTGAAAAATCATCCCAATTCGTTGACGGTAAGGCGCCCATTCTATCTCTGATAGATTGGAAATATCAACACCTTCAAAAAAAATGGACCCTGCATCAATCTTCTCTAACCCATTTAAACAGCGGATAAGTGTTGATTTTCCTGCTCCACTGCGCCCAATAATGCCAAGGATTTCACCTGCATGGATATTTAAAGAGAGATTATTAATTACCGGAACACCAGCCGCTTTGTTAAAACAACGGCTGATGTTTTTTAAGGAGATAAGAGTAGGTTTTTCCATTCACAATTACTCAGATATTTGGCACAATTACCAAGATGTTTGGGCGGTATTGCCAAAAATCTCTTTGATTTTTGCACGGATAAGATCGTTGTTGTAAGCGGCAACTAATTTTTTAACCCATGGTTCATCTTTTTCGCTCGTGCGTACAACGATGATATTATCATAAGGGTTATTTTTTGCGCTCTCCCATGCAACCACATCTTTTTCAAAACTTAATCCAGAAACAATAGCCCAGTTTGTGTTTATAATTGCAAGATCAAAATCGTCAATAGCTCGCCCTAACATACCGGCATCGAGCTCACGAATTTGCAGGTTTTTAGGATTTTCGATAATATCAAGTGGAGATGCAAGAATATTATGAGGATCTTTTAATTTAATGAGACCTAAAGAATTGAGAAGAAGTAAGGCTCTTCCACCATTAGATGGGTCGTTCGGAATACCAACATGTGCACCATCACGAAGATCTTTTAAGTCTTTTATTTTGTGTGAATAAACACCGATTGGAGCAATAAATGTATAGCCGACAATTGAAAGTTTATAGCCACGTTGTTTCATTTGTTCATTAAGATAAGGGGCGTGCTGAAAAGCATTCGCATCGATCTCTCCTGCGTTAACAGCGTCATTAGGCAAAGCGTAATCAGAAAAATAAACGAGTTCAATATCTAAACCGACTTTTTTAGCCTGTTCAGCAGCAGTTTTCCAAATAATCGCATCCCGCCCCTCCATAATACCAAGTTTGATTTTTGATTTGTCTGTAGCCATGACAAAAACCGTAGATAAAAAAAGAGCAAAGAGAGAGAGGAATAATCCTATAACCCGACTACGAGAAAAAAAATTTAATGTCATGTGCTTTTAACTTTCTTTTACAGGAGATTTTTTGAGGGAAGTTTCAATATACTCTGTATTTTTTTAGGCAGATTTAAAGTTATACAAGCTTTAGAGAATATTCAATCACTTTTATTTTTAAAAGAGTATTATTTTTCCTTCTATTTTAGTTGTTTTGGGGGCTGATCATCATTTGTTCATAGAAACTCAGGCAATTAATTCTTTTATTGCAATCATTTATTGAGGGAACCAATGACACTTAAAAAACTTCTTTAAGGGACGATTGGTTGAAGAACCGGACAATCAGATGATGCTTTAGCCGTAAATTCATGAAGAACATACTGCGCAATCAAGATCAAAAGTCCGTGTTCGTGTAGGCGATAAAGAGAGATTTTATTGCACTGTTATAGGGGCTTTTTGGGGGGAATAAAGGTGATGATCATTGGATTTAAACGCGGCAAACTTTTGCAAAGGCGAATTTTTGTCCTTCACATATTTTAGAGAGGAAGAAAAATAATGTTAAGAAAGAAACTTTTATCAACAACAATGATTTTATGGGCTTTGGGAGCGTCAGGGGTGGCTGTGACTGCTTTTCACGCGGAAGCTGGAACCATTACAGGAACAGTTGCTCGTGTTGCATCAGGTCAGCTATCTTTACGCACAGGTCCTGCGACAGCTTATAAAGTTATCACAATGGTTCCAATGGGAGCAAAAGTGCAAATTTATGGCTGCCTATCCAATAAAGCTTGGTGTTCCCTTGGTTATCACGGAAAAGTTGGTTGGGCATCTGCACGTTACGTCAATGTTAACGATGTTCCTACCATTGCTTTTAAAAAGATGCCTGTAAAATCAAACTTCATGGTAAAATCGCCAAAAGAAAAAGTAAAACAGGCTGTTTCCAACTTTAAAGCTCTTCCGGCGATGCAAAAAACACGGAAAAATATGCAAAAACTATACAGAACAGATATGATTATCGATTCTACAGGTGTTAAAAAAAGGGATGAACGAACAATTTTAAATCCGTCGCCAAAAGCACAAGGCGTTTCTGTAAAACACGTGAATGCTTATAATCCCTTCTTTCCTGATAATGTCAATTACAAAAATTTTGAACGGAATGAAACACGTTACCGTGTTGTGACCTATCCTGCTCGATAAGGGTAAAGTTAATTTCACAACCGGAATGACAAAAAGGATCAGCAGCATGAAGCAGAAAATGCTTTATGCTGTTGATCCTGGTGTTCCGTAAAGCGGGATCAAGGTGGTCATTGGTGCAAACTCCTTCAAAAATGCGATTGTGTTCATATCGGTGTAGAGAGATTTTCCTTTTTTAAGGGAGAGAGAGCTAAGAATATTCAGGGTAGAATTTGCCAACGCTTCGAAATAATACCCTTTCAAGATGGTGTTAGATGGAAGATATTAAAAAGCCGGACTTTTGACAGACCGGCTAGGGCTCTTTGTCCTTTCGGACAGGGCGTTAATTTGCCGACTTAGGCTTTATCAAATTACGAGAAATGAGCAATTCAGCAATTTGAACGGCATTCAATGCTGCTCCTTTTCTTAAATTATCGGCGACAACCCAGAAAGCTAAACCATTTTCAACGGTGATATCTTCACGAACACGACTAATAAAGGTATCATCTTCTCCGGTACATTCATAAGGGGTGGTATAGCCACCATCTTCGTGTTTATCGATAAGCTGACAGCCGGGTGCATCGCGTAGGAGCGCTTGTGCTTCAGATGCGCTTAGTGGTTTTTCAAATTCAACATGGACGGCTTCGGCATGACCGATAAAGACAGGGACCCGAACAGCAGTGGCCGTTAATTTAATTTTTGGATCGAGAATTTTCTTCGTCTCGACCGTCATTTTCCATTCTTCTTTTGTGTAACCATCTTCCATAAAAACATCGATATGAGGAATGACATTAAAGGCAATGCGTTTAGTGAATTTTTTTGATGTAATTGGGTCAGCAACAAAAACTGCGCGTGATTGTTCGAAAAGTTCGTCCATCCCTGCTTTACCAGCTCCAGAAACCGATTGATATGTAGAGACAACAACACGTTTAATGATTGCAGCATCATGGAGAGGTTTTAAAGCTAAGACCAGTTGAATTGTTGAACAATTAGGATTTGCTATAATATTACGCTTAGAAAAGGCATTTATAGCTTCGCCATTGACTTCAGGGACGATCAACGGAACATTGGCATCATAGCGCCATGTGGAGGAATTATCGATGACGACACAGCCAGCAGCAGCGATTTTAGGGGCGTATTCTTTGGAAATGCTCCCTCCTGCAGACATAAGACAAAAATCTGTGTCAGAAAAATCATAAGTATCTAGTGCTTTTACTTTTAAAGTTTTATCTCCATAAGAAACTTCTTGTCCTAATGAACGTCGTGATGCTAGAGGGACAATTTCATGGGCAGGAAAACCTCGTTCTTCTAAAATTGTAAGCATTTCACGACCAACATTTCCGGTTGCGCCGACAATTGCAACTTTAAAACTCATTTTCTATATACTCCTCATGTCTCTCCAAGTTTATTCCCCGTGCTATACTCAGGAGAGAGTGAGTTGGTCAAGGAACATCATTAAATTATATTTTTGATTTTCAACAACTCAATTTTATGCACACCAATCATCATCGTTAGTACAATAAATTGTTTTATTTCAAATGATACGTCTTTTTTAATCTTTCAGAATTGAAAAAATTGAATATTTTACGCTAAACTATTATCTCTTTAGAAAACACTTTAATTAAGTGAATTTCTTATCTTCTGTCAATTGTTTACCTTCTCACTTTTGAATTTTTTGAGGATGGTATTACCTATCGCGTTTGTGGAATCTTTTAATACTTTATCTATTAATTGTTGAATTATTTAATTTTCTCCCTATGCCTTTAAAAGCGAAGCTTCCTATTACAGTCTGTAAACAGCTAGATTCTAGTGGCTTCCCATTTTTCACTTAAACTAAAGGCTTAACAAGCAAGCTTAAAAAATATTTTAAAAGATATTGGGTATCTAAAAAACATTTGAATGTTTTAAGGAGGTATGCGTGCTTCATGCCCTCATATCTTATATGATAGAATTTATGGCACAACAGAATAAACTTAAGTAATCCATTATATAAATAAATTTTTATGAAAGTTATATATATTTTTTTTCGTGTCTATTTTTTACTTTAATTCTATTATGCTATAAAATATCAGTATTTGGAGTATGGTGGTATAAGATCTTTAAGCTTTTTCGATATATTTAAGTGTTTTTTTAGTGTGTGGGAATATTTTTAGGCTTGTTTGGAAAGCCTTTTGTTTAAGTGAGTTATGTGAGTGGAAAGCCGTTGGATACTCACATATTTACGTTTAATAAAAGAACAAGTGAGCACCATTATACATTTTTCCAGCACACAATGTCGTTACAGCTTTTGGTATGTGAGACGATTCAATAAGAGGTATGCCTTTTTGTACATTTTTACTCACACGCCAACTTTGCTTGTAATGTGCAAACAAGAGATTTTGATTGATTCAATATAGAACACGTTTAAAATGAGAGAATCTGATGATATTTTTGGCTTTTATTACAAGATGTAAAGCGATATAAATATCTTTTAAATCAGTGTATTGCTATATTGTAAAACTCTTTTTTCAGAAATCGTAAATATTGAGATATCATATTGATAGAGGATTGATAACAGTGGGCTTGTAGAGGGAAATTGCATGAGGATTTTTTATTTTTTATGCGTTATTTCTTCATTGTTTTGCAAAGGGCGCGCTTCTGAGGCAAGCATAATGGGAACGCCATCACGAATAGGATAGGCAAGTTTGGCTTTGAGAGAAATGAGCTCTTGTGTTTTTCGGTTGAAAGAGAGCGTGCCTTTCGTCATTGGGCAGACGAGCAATTCGAGCATTTTGGGATCTGTGGTCATTTTTTTCATGTTTGGACATTCATTAGTTTAAGCGGTAATCTGTTCCTGTTTGTTTCATGAGCGAGCGTTCTGTTAATGCAAGAAGAGTTTGAGCACGGCTTTCGATATCTGGAGCTTCAAGGAGAGCTTGTTTTTCTGCTGGTGTAAAGGGGATAAGGGCTGAAAAAGCATTAACCAATATAGGCGTAGGGGCTTCTATGATGCTGCTCCAATTATATTCCATTTCATGGATGGTCAGATATTTTTCAACAACGTCGAGTAAGCTTTCTCGATTAATGCTTTCTTCAATATCAAATTCTTGTAAGTCTTTTATGTTTGATTGGATGAGAGCTGTTCGATAGGACTTTGTGTTTTTCAATTCTTGTTCTAAGGTGAAGCGGCAAACACCTTGTAAGATAATAAACAGTTGCCCATTTCCTGTTTCACTGTAGTTTGTAATGCGCCCTATACAGCCTGTTTTATAAAGTTGTGTAGAGAAGCGATTTGTATCCGATGAAAGTGGTTGAATAATGCCCAATAGACGATCAGTTACCATAACATTTTCAATCATTTCAAGTGATTCTGGTTCAAAAATGTTGAGTGATAAAAAACCACCGGGTAGTAAGAGTGCACCTTCTAAAGGAAAAAGAGCAATTTGCTTTGGAAGATCATTTTCGCAATTGTAAGAGATATTACCAGCTTTCATGAGTATTTTGTCACCTTTGTTCGGTAGTTTTAGTCTGTAGATAGTCGCAATTTATAACATTATTGAGAAAGCAGAAAACCCACTTCTTGTGCATTAAAATCATACTTATAAAATACTTGAAGTCCTTAATTCTAAAAAAGAATATGAAACCCTATCTTTAAGGTTGAACTGCGCGAGAAAGAATATTGCTTTGCGATCTTTTTAGTGTGTGACGTTTTGCATGATTTTCAAGAGGTATTTTTGTTTATGGCTTTTGATTTTTGTCTTAATTTTCCTAAAATGTGTTCCTTGCAATTTTTTAAGGTTCAAAAAGATACTATTATAAATCTTTTGAAGCTGCTTATGCAAGTTTTAAAATGAGAACATTTTCATCACTTTACTAATGACAGTGTGATAAAGATAGGCTATAGGTTAAAATATGCTGGAAAGAGCGTTATCGTTTCTTTCATTCTTTTGCGGGAGAGTGCAAATTGCAAATTTTCGCATTGCCGCCGAAGGGGAAATAGCCCATAATCTCTCAGGCTTTAAGGACCGTAAAAGGAAGAAGGCAGATCTGGAAAGTCGGGAAAACCCGCGCCGAAGGTGTAAGCGAAAGATCTTTTCGCGAGTCTCTCAGGTTGATGACAGAGGGGGCAGAGACGGCCATATTCTGTGGGCGTTAGCGCAGCTTTGGAGTTACTATGGGCACAGCACAAGAAACATCTTTTTTAAAAACACTTCCTTTATATGATTTGCATGAAAAAGCAGGAGCAAAATTTGGTGCTTTTGCGGGTTGGAACATGCCTTTAACTTATCCTCTTGGCGTTTTAAAAGAGCATCTTCATACGCGTGCGCATGCAGGACTTTTTGATATTTCTCATATGAAATTGATTGCGGTTGAAGGGGCACAAGCTGTGGAATTTTTGTCCTATGCTTTTCCTATTGATGCCGCAGCTTTAAAGATTGGACATTCACGGTATAATTATTTGCTTAATGAGCAGGCTGGTATTCTTGATGATCTTATCATTACCCGTTTGGAAGAGGGCCGTTTTATGTTGGTTGCCAATGCTGGGAATGCACAGGCTGATTTTGTAGAATTGGAAAAGCGTGCTGTTGATTTTGAATGTCAAGTGATTGCCCTTGAAAGGGTATTGCTTGCTCTTCAAGGTCCTGAAGCGGCAGCTGTTCTTGCTGATGCCGATTTACCAGGGAATGAATTGTTCTTTATGCAAGGATTCGAACCACAACAGGATTGGTTTATAACGCGTTCTGGTTATACGGGAGAGGATGGTTTTGAAATTGCTTTGCCTATAGGGCATGCGCATATGTTGGCTGAAAAATTGCTGAGTGATTCTCGGGTTGAGTGGATTGGACTGGCCGCACGAGATAGCTTGCGGTTGGAAGCAGGGCTGTGTTTGCATGGAAATGATATTACTCCTAATACGACACCTATTGATGCGGCTTTAACATGGGCTGTTCCTAAAAGTGTTCGAGAAAAAGCACAATTTTATGGTGCGAAGGCTTTTCTTGAAGCACTGCAAAAAGGACCTGCTCGTTGTCGTGTTGGATTAAAACCGCAAACGCGCCAACCTATTCGTGCCGGTGCGCTGCTTCTTGATGATCAAGGTAATGAGATTGGCGTTGTGACATCAGGTGGTTTTGGTCCTTCTTTTGAGGGACCTGTCGCGATGGGTTACGTTCCTGTTGATTTTAAAGTTGAAGGGACACAAGTCTTTACAGAACTGCGAGGCAAAAAGATTGTATTATCAGTTCATTCACTTCCCTTTGTTGAACAACGTTATTTTAAAGGATGATTTTTTATGTCTAAAACTTATTTTACACAAGACCATGAATGGCTTAGCGTTGAAGGACAAGTGGTGACTGTTGGGGTTACGCATTATGCGCAAGAGCAATTAGGGGATTTGGTTTTTGTTGATTTACCACAAAGTGGGACAAAACTCTCCAAAGGAGAGGCAGCGGCTGTTGTGGAATCAGTGAAGGCGGCTTCAGATGTTTATGCTCCTCTTGATGGTGAAGTGGTCGAAATAAATGAAGCCTTGGCTGATAATCCTGAACTGGTAAACCAGAAACCCGAAACAGAAGGCTGGTTATGGAAAATGACATTGCAGGATGAGACACAACTGGAGGGGTTGTTAGATAAAGATGCTTATAAGGCTTTGATTGGATGAGTACCATGATCGAGCGTTCTTTTTCTTCTCGACATATTGGGCTGCGTCCTGATGAAACACAAAAAATGCTTGATGTTTTAGAGCTTGATTGTGTTGAGACACTCATTTCTCAAGCTGTTCCACACTCTATCCATTTGGGACGTTCACTGAATCTTCCTGAGGCTGCTAGTGAAGGACAAGCCTTGGAAGAACTCTCCAAGATGATGGAGCGTAACCATGTGCACAAAAGTTTTATTGGGCAAGGATATCATGGAACTTATGTGCCTCCGGTTATTTTACGAAATCTGTTTGAAAATCCTGCTTGGTATACTGCTTATACGCCTTATCAAGCAGAAATTAGCCAGGGTCGTTTAGAGCTTTTGTTTTATTTTCAGACATTGGTTAGTGAACTAACAGGTTTGCCTGTTGCTGCTGCTTCCCTTCTTGATGAAGCAACTGCTTTAGCTGAAGCCAATGCCCTCGCTTTTCGCTTTTTCCGTGAGAAAAAAACAAAAATTTCTCTTCAGAGTCTTTTACATCCTCAGACTTTGAGTGTTGCGCAAACGCGTGCTGAAACACAAGGGATTCAGATTAGCCAAAATGGCGAAATTGATTCTGATACAGCGGCAATTGTTTTATCTTGGCCAGATACAAAAGGTTCTTTTCATGATTACAGTGAGATCATAAAAGAGGCAAAGGAAAAGGGAGCTTTCGTTATCGTTGTGGCTGATCCTTTAGCGCTTACCCTTCAGGAGCCACCGGCTCAATGGGGGGCAGATATCGTTGTTGGCTCTATGCAGCGTTATGGCGTTCCGATGGGATTTGGTGGTCCACATGCTGGTTACCTTGCTGTGAGTGATGCATTAACGCGTCTTATTCCAGGGCGTATTGTTGGTCAATCCGTGGATACCAAAGGACGCGTTGGTTTTCGTTTAGCTTTGCAAACACGTGAACAACATATTCGGCGCGATAAAGCGACGTCAAATATTTGTACAGCGCAGGCTTTGTTGGCTAATATGGCAACCGCTTATGCTGTTTGGCATGGGCCAAAAGGCTTACAAGAAATTGCGCAGCGAATTCATCATTTAACATGTCGTTTTGTTGCTGGTTTAGAAGCAGCAGGGGTTCATGTTGAAGGGAAGAGCTTTTTTGATTGTGTGAGTATTTCTGTTAAGGGAAAAGCGCAAGAAATTGCGCATCAAGCCAAAATAGGTGGGCGCCTTATTCGTGTTCTCGATGATGACACTATTGCAATCAATTTTGATGAATTATCGACAGAAGAAGATGCTGGTGCTTTAGCGCAGCTTTTTGGGGCACAGCTCGTTGATAAGGTTTCTCCACGACTCTTTGGAAAAAAACGGGATGCTGCTTTTCTTTCTCAGCCTTTTTTTCATGCGGTTCATTCAGAGACAGATATGATGCGCTTTTTGCGTCGTTTGGCGGATAAGGATTTGGCACTGGACCGTGCTATGATCCCTCTTGGTTCTTGTACAATGAAGCTTAATGCCGCGGCTGAATTGATGCCTGTAAGCTGGGCGAGCATGGCCAATATACACCCCTTTGTTTCACAAGAGGATGCAGCGGGTTATTTGGAGATGATCAACCAGTTAAATGCGTGGTTGTGTGAAATTACAGGATTTGCACAAGTTTCTTTTCAGCCAAATTCTGGTGCTCAAGGGGAATATGCTGGGCTTTTGGCTATCCGACGATATTACCAATCACGAGGAGAACATCAACGTACAGTTTGTCTTATTCCTGCATCTGCGCATGGTACCAATCCAGCTTCGGCCCATATGGCAGGGATGGAAGTCGTTGTGGTAAAATGTTTAAGCGATGGTGATGTTGATGTAGACGATCTCAAGATGAAAGCGCAATTGCATAAAGATAAATTGGCTGCTTTTATGATTACTTATCCTTCAACCCATGGTGTTTACGAGGAAAGCATTAAGGAAATTTGTTCTATTATTCATGAAAATGGCGGACAAGTTTATTTTGATGGTGCTAATCTCAATGCCCTTGTGGGGCTTGCTCGTCCTGCGGATATTGGCGCTGATGTTTGTCATATGAATCTTCATAAAACATTTGCTATTCCTCATGGTGGTGGTGGTCCTGGTATGGGACCAATTGGAGTTGCTGCGCATCTCAAACCATTCGTACCAGGTCATGAACAAGATGGGACAACGCATGCGGTTTCGGCTGCTCCTTATGGAAGTGCGTCTATTCTTGCGATTACATGGATGTATATTCGAATGATGGGGGCTGATGGCTTAAAATATGCAACACAAATAGCCATTTTAAATGCCAATTATATTGCTGCACGTCTTTCAGCCGCTTATTCCATTCTTTATCGGGGCAAGCATGGACGTGTTGCGCACGAATGTATTGTGGATACACGCGTGTTGAAAGAGCAGTATGGGGTGAGTGTTGATGATATTGCAAAACGTCTCATTGATTATGGATTCCATGCGCCCACGATGTCGTTTCCGGTTCCGGGAACTTTGATGATTGAGCCAACGGAATCAGAACCAAAAGCAGAGATTGATCGTTTTTGTGATGCTTTACTCTCTATTGCTGAAGAAGCCAAAAAAGTTGGGAATGGGGTTTGGCCAAAAGACAATAATCCATTGGTGAATGCCCCTCATACAGTGGCAGATACTTTAGATGATGCTTGGGTGCGACCCTATTCGCGACAAGAAGCTGCTTTTCCCAACAGTTCTCTTGATCCAGCTAATAAATATTGGCCTCCTGTATCGCGTATTGATAATGTCGCGGGAGACAGAATGCTCATTTGTTCGTGCCCGCCATTGGGAAACACCTATTAAATAAAAAATATATATTTAATTTGTTTATTTGCATGAACGAAAAAAGCCCACACATTTTGTGTGGGTTTTATGTTTATTGATCATGTTGCTATGGTGTTATTTGTCTATTTTCTAGAACTTTGCATTGTTTTTTTATAACATGAGAAAAATCGAAAAAGTCGACAAAAAAGCTGTGTTTTGTCGGCAATAGGCATGCTCTCTTTTGCTTTCTACCGTATGACATGGTTTTAGTGACTAGGCGGCATTGGTCTAGCCAGCTAATTCATATAAACGAGAGCGAAACCTACGGGGGATAGGTCACGTCTGTTGCATGTGTTGTGATATACTCCTTCTCACTAGGGTGACGACAACCGGTTGTAGAAAGAATAAAATCAATTTTAGTGTTTTTGATGATAAAGACACGCGAAACTCTGTTGTTGCATCTTTTCGAGTCAAGAATTGTCTAAATATTTCTCTTTAATCTGCTTTTTGTAAATATGACGCAAAAATATGTAAGAACACCTGTTAGAATGAGAAAACGCAAAGTCAAATGTATTATGGGTGTTTTTTACAAGGTGTCTTATAAAAAGCCAGCACATCTTTCCACTTCATTGCAGGTCAGTTTGTAACTTTACGGCACTGTTTTCCTAAGAGCCCGTGTGCTTTAGCTGTTGCCTGTAAATCAACATCCAAACTTAATGCAGCCACATGTTTTGAGTCAGAGATTGAGAAAAAAAGAGCTTTATGAGTCGTTCCAGCTTTTGTCTGTCAGATGAGGGCGAGGGGATTGCGTATTTCTGTTGACGTAACCTTTGAAACTGGAAGACAATCTCATTTTGGGAAAATGTAAAGCCGTAAAGGTAAAACTCAATCCTCAGTTTGACATCTCCTTTTAATTCAGCTTTACGGCTTTCAAAAGCATTTAAAGCAATGTTTTTTAAATAATGGGGATTACACATTGCTCCATATTTTTATTTATTGTGTTTTTTAGTGGGGGCACGATCCTCATGTGAAACAGAACGCTCCAAAAAGAATATTCTTGTGTTGTTAATTCACGTGTTTGTTTTAAAGAGACATTTCGCTCCCAATCCCATTTCGCGATGGCGCTTGTGAATGGTACAACGATAAATCTATTGAGAGCTCCCCAATCTTTATGCTCTATGAAGAAGGAAGTTGGCACTATCATACACTTTGCCAGTTTGTGGGTGCTGCTTACAGCCTTTGGTATTTGAGGCGGTTCATTAGAAGCATTATTCTTTTCTTAAATCATTTTTATCTACACATAGTCTAGGTTGTGGTATGCAAGCGAATGATTTTGATTGCTTCATTATATAAGGCTGAAATAAAAGAAGTTTACGATATTTAGTACTGTTATTCGATATGTCGAATTGCCAATTAACAGTTTGGCTTAATTGGGCTATTAATTTTAAAAAATTGGCAATATATTCTTTTTCGTTCATTTATGAAAGAAAGGCTAAGTTTTTGTATTTTGAGTGTAAGCCTCTTCTCTAAAACAATCCATCAATGTGTCTATTTTGAGATTTCTGTGAATGTACGGTGTCTATGATCATTCTATGCGATTGATTGTGGTAAAATCTTTCGTAAGAGCCTCCCTAAATTTCTAACATAATGATTTTTATTCAGTTTATTTCTTTAATAGTGTCTTTATGTGTAAATGTATTTATAGCGTGGTCCAAGAGACGTTAGAATTTCATTGGGAAGGGTGTTGGCATCTATAGATACTTTTTCAAGTGTTTGATGGGGGCCAATGAGTTCTACCCAGTCACCTGTTTGAGGTTTTTGATCAAGATCGGTCGTATCTACAATAATGGAATCCATAGAAACGCGTCCAACCATGGGCAGTTTGTGTCCATTGAAGTAAACTGCTCCTTTATTTGAAAGAGCACGGAGCCAGCCATCTGCATAGCCAATAGAAATGGTTGCAAGAGTACTTGGTCTGTTCGTTATAAAGCTTTCTCCATAACCAACAGGTGTGCCTACATCAACAACACGGTTTTGAAGAACTTGGGCTTCAAGTTTTAAAACAGGTTTTAGAAGGGATGTGTGTTTTTCTTGGGGGGCGACTCCGTAAAGTGCAATACCGGGGCGAACAAGATCAAAATAAAAATTTGATCCCAGAAAAATGCCTCCTGAATTGGCAAAGGAAGCTCTGCAGGTTGGCAATTGCGTAAGAGCAGTTTTGAAAGAAGTTAATTGGGCATAATTTGATGGGTGAGTATCATCTTCTCCGTTAGAAAGGTGACTAAGAATATATTTTATTTCTGCTTTTTCGAAAATTGTAGGGTGTTTGATGAGTTTTTGTAATTCTTTTTGATCCAGTCCTAATCGGTTCATATGGGTATCGATTTGAACAATTGCTGGAAATTTTTTATCTTTTTTTTGACAAATTTTTTGCCAATTTTCAATGGCATTCCAAGAATTTAGAACAGGAACAATACCAGATTGTGCGACAAACTCTTCTGCTGAGTGTGGGAGTCCATTCAGAAGAGAAATCGTGACATTTGATGGTAAAGTGCTTTTTAATTGGAGTGCTTCTCTGATTTGGGCAACAAAAAAAGTGCGACAACCAGCTTGATAAAGGGCAGGAGCAATTTTGTGAGCTCCTAATCCATAAGCATTTGCTTTTACAACTGCTGAACATTGTGTTGGAGATACACGTTTGGCTAAAGTGATATAATTGGAAACAATGGCACTGACGTCGACGGTTGCTACAGCTGTATAGAGTGATGTATTTATTTCATCATTAACGTATTTGTTCATTTTAAAAGCTTATCTGTGTTCGTGAAATACGGAGTTTTCTTTGATTATTTCATTGAGGTTCTTTACGATATAGGGAAAGGCTCTATTTGCTATGGTCAAAGTCATAAGGAGCTCATATTGGATTATGCACCATGAAAGTCATTTTGTTATGTAAAATGGTACTCTGGATATAAGAGATGTTTTAGTTCTATTTGTGTTGTTATCAATACGGTATCTTCTGATAATTTGTAAAACATAGATTTTTATTTTTTTACTTATTTTCTCTCGTTGAGGCATCTTAAAAAAGAAAGCATAAGTTATTGTATTGTATCATTTTGAAGAGTGCAATGTTAGACTGTTATTGCTGGTGTGATTGTTTTGATTAAATATTGCATTGGCTGCTTATGTAGAGAAGGTAAAATGATTAAATTAACCACGTTAAATCAATGCATTACAAGTTTTCTACCATGAGGGGAAAGGTCATTCATCTGTGCAATTTTGGATGTCGTCTCATGTACTTAAAATTATTTTTATTGAATGGAAAACAGTGTGTAAACACTTTTTGATACATTAAAAACTGTTGATTTAGAAAACTCGTTGATTTGGATATTATTTGTTTTCAAGATGGATTGGGTATCCAATATTTACTTTCTAGTGTTTGATTGGTTTTAAGTAAAATCAATTTTATCGCTTATAGAGCGCGTTAGACTCGCATGACAACGAAACCACCATCATAAAGGCGTGAAAGCAATATACTCACGCGTGATTCACTCCGAGAAATTTCCTTACTCAGACAGTAATTGCTTTTAAAAACGATAGGTACCCCACCTTTTTCAAAGGAAGCTATCGAAGCTGTACGCAATAAAGTCAAGAGAAGTTTTGCTTCTGTCTCTTTAATTAGCCCAGCCCTCTCTAATTTGTTAACCAGACCAATCAATTGACCACGACTTACCGAACCCATTTCAGCAGTTTCAGCTAATTCTCTATATTCTATATGATGCGCCCCTAACTTTCTTCTGGAAACTTTATTAACCATAATTTTAAAACCTCTCTATTGGAGGCAAAAAAAACGTTAAAAATATCCCGTTTCTACAAAATTTCTCTTGCAGAATGTATCACGATAAATTAAATTGAGAATTACTGTTTAATTTAATTCACCGTATTGTACGTAGTATTGTACGGATATTTTTAAAAGCCCTTCTGTTTCCGCAGTTGGGTTTTTATTTTTTTGCCATTATGTCTCCTTTTATTGTAACGACTCATATTTCTTAAAAAGCATGAGTAAGCGAAAGCTATATTAAAAGGAAAATATTTTCAATATGGTAAAGATTTTACAAACAAAGCTACCAAAACAAATTCTAGATAAAACCATAAGAAAATTTTATAATTCATTCTTATGATAAAAATGATAACTGCTTTTCATTTCATTTGAACGTTTACATGCGTTATAATATTTACATCATGATTTGCTTTTTATGATCTATTCATACATGGCTATTTTCTATAAAAAATGATCGATTAAATATTGAATCACGTATAAAAAAGGTGGATTAAAAGGCGGATTGAATTAAATTAAAAATTTTAATTCATTGATTTTATTATTTTTTTACACATTATATCTTGTCTCATTTAAATGCGATAAAGAGTTTGATTATTAAATACACGTGTCTCATTTGTGAGTGCAAACTTTTTTTGCATAGCACAATTCCTTTATAAAAAGATTTGAATTTTAGAATGAAATGTTTAAAGAGGGGCGCCCCCGCCGCGCCCGCGCCGTTATTTACGCAGCGTCTTTTAGTGACTGATTATCATCACAGATATCATTACGAATTTTTGAATGGCTATTAACCACGGCATTCCCATAAATTTTTACATTATGATCAATATTAGACTTCCCATAAACCTTGGCATTTTCATAAATTCTTGCAAAGGACCCCACACGCGCCGAGCCAGAAACCTTGGCATCATCATAAATACTTGCAAAACTCTTAATCCAAGCATTACAAAAAACATGCGCATTGCCATAAATACACGCCCCCCCATAAATGCGTGATTTACCATAGACATGGGAATTCCCATAGACAAAGCCACTCACATGGGCATTTTCATATACACGCGCATTATCATAAATATGTGCACTAGGAGAAACATTAACATGATCACAAACCATGGCATTACCATAAACATACCCACAAACCCTAGCATTGTTACTAATTTTTGCATTGTCATAAATGCTAGCATCTTTACCAAATACCCATGCCTTATCATCAATCACGGCATTCCCATAAATTTTAGCTTCTCTAGCAATAATGGCATCATGACGTATTTTTGCATTCTCAGAAACGACGGCATTGCAAAAAACGGTAGCATTATCGTAAACCCAGCAATTCCCATCATGGGATAAGTTACTTTCATTTTCAATAAAGCCGCCGAGGTCCCCCGCTTTAATATCATCAAAATCTCTTAGAGCACGAATGCGATATACAGTAATCCCTTCAAAAGTATGATTTTCATTAGTAAATTCGTATTTTTTCATTGGAATATTTCCTAGTAGTTTACAAAGTTTTCAATTGACGCGCTATAAAGGCGCCGGGCGTTGAAAACACGGCTACTAGTCCGTCGGCATGCTTTCCCTATAAAGGTTTTATATAGCATGACCACACCCGACAAAGTCATCATATATGCTAATTAAAGCATAAAAGATAGCCAGTTTTTAAAGACTTTGGAAAGGCTGTATCGTAACCTTTTCGCTAGTAGTTTTAGTGTTTTCATCACTTGAGTATTTGTATAACAAAATACGTATTTATTGTCAAATAATATTTTATCTTTTTTGATATTTTTTTATATTTTTTAAATACGTTATGTATTGATAATATCTTATGCCTATTAATTGCTTCTTTTATATTTATGTGCTTTTAAAGCTATATTACGGGCTTTGTGAAACGATTGCGTATTTTCTGAATCTATACATTTATAATATTTAGAAACGCTCTCATAATGCGTATTTTTATCTTTATAACCTATCTGTTTTTTTACTAAATGAATTTTAATTTTTTTGTGAAATTTGTTTATAACGCATTTATCATTTGAATTATCTTAATAGGCACCGCGCTCTTATAACCAATGCATTAATTTGCATTTTTGCTTTATTCAAACAAAGCTACTGTTTTTACGCATTCTTTATAACTGTTATATGCTTTATAGCCATGGCATCATTTTTCATTTTCATAAGAGAAACGATAAATAGGATAATTGTGATTTATTGCCTGTTATGAAAATATCTAAAGAGAGATTGATAATTATAGAGATTAGCAAAATCCCTTTTAATAGGCTTTTATCATTTTGATTAGTTCTTTTTAAAAGATAAAGTTATATTTTTAGTGAGTGATTAAAGCGTGTCTTATGAAAAGCATATGAAAGTAAAAACTGATTACGTTATCAAAATCCCTTTTATGAATTTTAATCAGTTCTTTTTAATAGATAACCTTATGATTTTAGTGAGTGATTAAAATGTGCTTTATGAAAAGCATATGATCCTTTAAAACCTTTCAAAAGATAGCTTGTAATTCATAAGAAGTGCTATCAAGATCATTATAGTTATGAGTTTAGAGGGTTTTGAAGGTTTTGAGGGTTCCTTTTACGCCCCTTTATATATTTTTTTCAATCAAAAAATAAAAGTTATTATATTTCAATATGTTAATGTTTTAAAGAAACAGCCTATGTTAAATATAACATGTAAATACAATCTATAGTATACATTTAAGAGGGTTTTGAAGGGGTTTTGAGAGTTTTAGGAACTTTCAAAACCTATAAGCAAAATGAATACATATAACCCTCTTTAAACAAAACTTTTGAAAAGGATAAAGTTATCATTTTAGATTACGATATAATCTTTTAAATGTAAAAAAAATCTAATTATGTAGAGAAAAGTTAGAGTATTTTTAACTTTTCATATAATTAGTCTTTGAAAAGGTCAGAATGAGTTCCTGTACGAATAAGATGTAATTTATCTCCTTCTATTCTATAAATAAGCAGCCAATCTGGTTCGATATGAATATCATGATATCCTATCCAATCGCCTTTTAGTGGATGATCACAGTAATGTCTTGGTAATGGCTTTTCCTCAATTAGAAGACTCAATAGTGTACGCAGCTTATTCATATTTTTACCGCGTTTTTCCGCTTTGCGCACATCACGTTTAAATTGTCTTGAGCGGACGGGTATTAGCATATTAAATGCCTAAGTCCTTAAAAAGGGCATCAGCGTTTTTAAATGTCTTACCTTTACCTTCATCTAATTCCTTTATAGCTTTACGTGTAACACTATTAGGTACTTTAAGATCAAAAGGCAAACAACCTTCTTCAGCGACACGCAAAAATGTTATGCGGATAAGATCTGATGCACTTAATCCCATACGTTCTAAAGTAATCATCGCTTGTTTTTTCATTTCAGCAGGAATGCGAGCACGAACAACAGAATCGGTTTTCATGATTGGTACCTCCATTCATAGTTTTTATTATAATGTAGCTACATTGTAGCCTCAAATCAACTTTTTTAAAATTCAAAACCTTTTGGACAGCAGGTATGGCAAAAAAACTCCACTAAAAGAATCTTTGATTTGCAATAATTAAGAGGAATGTTGCTAAATCCTATTCTCTTAACTTTATTTTGTTATCCGTCATAGTAAAGAAGATTTTATGTAAGCAACTTAACAAGAGAGGTATAGAGTACCCTATACCCCTTATAAAGTTAACATACCTATCATGTGAGCATGGCAAGTCTATTCAGTTTCTCTTAATACCAAATTTGGTAAGTTTTTTACGATTTTCATTGTCTCTAAACTTACGGTAATAACCCTTTGAAACAACTCCAATGGGTAAGCAGGGTTGCCAACGGTTTCAACAGCATAGCGATTAGCATCATTCACAATACCACTCTTTTTATCAGTCTTAACGCATTGACGCTCCATAACCCATTCAAGAGCGGGTCTACCATTTACGATATACTCATAAGCTTCAAGAGGGATATCTGTTATGGTAATATTGTTATTATAAATAACAGTTGATTTATCCTTTTCGGATTTTCCTTTCTCTTTAGCTGCTTTTGCGAATTTCATTTCAGTTACATAATAGAATTTTTCGGGATTAGAGATCTTTGTTAATTTTGGATTACCCTTTTTAAAGGTTACTGGATAAGGCTCTACATCTTCATAATTCACGTGCAAATGACCCAATTCACGCCCTGCTGTTACAAATTTCCAAAAATCACCAGCACTTTTAACACAAGGAATACGAGGCAATTCTTTACATAAATTATCCGCATAACGGGCACGATAATCTTCCGAATGTAAAAGACCGTAAACGTAATAAAAGATGTCTTCTTTTGTTATAGTCTCATTAGGATAAGCAGCTTTAAAATGCGCTAGCCCCTCATCAGTAATGGCATCACGAACTTTCTTTTGTGCATCTGTAGTAAATAAGCTATGGTCGTGAGTTTTTTTATAATTAGAACATAATAGAAGCGGATAGCATCTTGCTGTTTCTAATGTAGCATAGTTAATTGGTTTATTTGTCATGAGACATGAAAAATCTGATCGATTTCCTATGCCCGAAACACAAATCCCAAGATTATCAGGCATATCTGGATTAAAAAACTGATGTGTTTGTCCTAACATGTCATTAAGAAATGATGATGTATAATGCCACATTGTTACAAACGGACTATAGAGAGCAGGAACTGTTAGATGGGGTTCAAAGATTGCATCATCTCCCCGTTTTAAACGAGAAATAAGAGTATCCGTCCAACTAATTTTGGTAGCATCATAATCAATAATATTTTTTACAGATATAGATGGGTTTTCACTAACAAGACGTTTTTGTTCATTAAAAAATTTAATCGTTTTTTGAATAGAGGTACTTAGTGCGTTATTCGAAAAATTACAAACCCAAGAATCACGAGTTGATTTTATACCAAGCGATACTTCCTCAAATAACTTAGCATCTATTGGGGTATTCCTATTCCCCATAGGTATGAATTGATCAAAATCAGCAACTCTTTGCTTTATCCAATCACCATGTTTATCTGGTGTAATTATTTGCCAACCTTTTTTGCTTCGTGTAATGCCATCAATGCTCCTAAATTTTTCAATTATCGTGAGCTTTTCTTCTCTATTGAGATAGTCTCCAATATCACGAAAATATATCTTGCCATGCTGTTGTGAATTTGGATTTTTTACGAGAATAGAGATAGCTATAGGGGCACGAGAGCCTTCACCAAAAATCCCACCACTTTCTTTCTTACGTTGTTCTCCAGAAGTCCGCGCATTTCCCCGCAAATGGAAAATATAAAGGCTGCTAAATTCTTCAACAAGGCACTTGCGTAAACCATCCATAGAACTTCCATTGATAAAGCTTGCATTTGTGACAAAGCCGATTACCCCAGCATTATCAATACGGTCACTAGCCCAACGAATGGCACGGATATAACTATCATAAAGTTTGTTCCGATTTATAATTTTTGTTGATTTCAATATATATTTTTCACGGATACGTTCATCTAATATGGGGTAAGATGTATTCGGATTATTATCATTCTCACTTCTTTGACCTGTTGAATAAGGAGGGTTACCAAAGATAACTTTGATGTTTAGATTTTTCTGATGTTCTAAATATTCACTGTTTTCTTTAAATAATTCCTGTAGCAGGTTCTTCTCTTCAAGCATCTGAAACGTATCAGTCAAACCAATATGCTTAAAGGGAATATACTCACCTTTCATCAAACTATGATAAGTCGATTCAATGTTAATCGCTGCTATGTAATAGGCAAGCAAAACAATTTCATTGGCATGAATATCATGACGGAATTTATATTCCATATCCTCTGGTTTGATGAGATCTGATTGTAACAGCCGCGTGATAAAAGTACCCGTTCCGGTGAAAGGATCAAGGATAGAAACACCCCGTGACCCCAAGCTTTTGCCAAATTCATTCCGCAACACATCATCAACAGAATGAATGATAAAATCCACGACCTCAACGGGGGT
>NZ_JBHILR010000011.1:0-65403 GCF_042193415.1 Bartonella sp. TT121SHDZB
AGTTGATTCAAGATAAACAGATTTGAAATGAGAGAATCCTACGTTATTCGGGACTCTCATTCAACATACAAAACAGTTAATTATTATTATAAATCAATGCCTTGTAAAGATGAAAAGGGGCATGAGCTGATTTGAATATCCATAAATTTTTCGTATCAACTCAAAAAATATACGATCATATAATTTTATGGCTATTCTAGATTATCATTTTGATAAACTGAAGAAGTATAACGATTAGCATTACAAAGGTTTGTGCAAAAATGCTTTTATTAGACATTATTAAATTTTTTATGATTTATATTTTAAATCATTTTATCTTGGTTAGAAAGAAGGTGTATTCATTTTTATTTCTCTATTTTATCTTAAAGTCGTAGAATTATATTAATATTAGAAAGTTATAATTGTGGAAGACAATGAACTTTATTAAAATTATTCCACGTTCTTGTAGAAACGCATGGCTGTGAAATCGTTGAAATATGTAATAGCTTATGGCATTAGATTTGGCGCATTCACCAAAGTTATCCCTTATCTTACCTAATTTAGCTTTTTTAATCAAAGAGTTAAGCCGGTGTTTACGCTAATTGTAGCTGGGGCAAATATTTTTCTCAATCTATACTAAGGAAAAATTATTTTGTTGTAATATTTCTATAAAATAGTTTTTGGATTTTTTGTAAACTTTAAAAAGATTTCTATTATAG
Organism: Bartonella sp. TT121SHDZB; assembly: GCF_042193415.1. Lineage (NCBI taxonomy): Bacteria > Pseudomonadati > Pseudomonadota > Alphaproteobacteria > Hyphomicrobiales > Bartonellaceae > Bartonella > Bartonella sp. TT121SHDZB. The sequence goes on from NZ_JBHILR010000011.1 coordinate 699, forward strand.
ACAAAAATAAAAAATACTATGTGTAACTAAAAAGCAACATATTAATATTTATATAATTATAATTTTAATCATAACTATTATAGTTAATAATATAGTTAATAACAAAAATATAATAAAAACAATAATATAAATTATATTTTAATATATTTTTACCATTAAATTACACAATATAAAATACAAATAAAATAATTGACAACACCAAAATAAATACGTAATGTATATATTGTATATATAATATAATACAAAATAATAATTAAATTTTTTTGTTATATTATTATTCTTAGAAGCTAAACACACATTATCGATAGATGATGTGATGTTTTTTTAGAGGATACAGTAAAAAAATTATTTTATTAAATATTATAATAGGTGTTATATAATGGAAATATTTAAAAATTGTATGTTATGTGTTGTTGCAGTAGTTATTTTCTTTTCACAGGTTTTAAGAGTCAATGCTGATTCTTTAAATGATAGATTTCAAAATGCTGGTTTTACTTCTATAATGTCACAGGAAAATAGAGTTATTAAAGCTGTTGATATGATTATTAACCAATTTGGAAGACCAAGCACTGAAAAAAATGTCCACAAAGTTGCGGCTTTAATGGGGATGGAGACAGCGATTTTTGGTTTCATCGCATATCTTGTATATTTCTTTACTAGACAGCCACCGGATCCTGGCAAAAGCGTAGGTGAAAGAACATTCACTGCTTTTGCTCGAAGTGTATGGGCTTTGTAGTAAAAGATATTTCCTTGATAAATTTTGAATTGTTCTGTTATTGAATGTTTTATATTAAATAAACCGTGAGGTTTAATCACGGTTTATTTATTTTTACTTTTAATAATATTGGTAAATTTATCCTTTAATATCATTAAGATATTGTTGGGGGGATGGCAGCATAGGGGGTATTAAATTTAAATAATCAGCTGCTTTTTAAAGTTAATTAAATTTTTTCTCTTCAAAATATGCATTTGAGCTGAGTTTGTATTTGATATTTTTTCTATGATGAAAATGTATATGCTTTAATTGAGATATTCATAAACGGTGCTTATTCACTGAAAAAATATAGGGCAATACAATACTTATGGTTATTGTGGATTTTGTGCTGATGAACTGAAAAAGTATAGCGATGCGTTTTATAAATATTTGCAAAAAATGCTTTTATTGGAAGCTTTTAATCTCTTTGTGGTTTACAATTTTTTTTATCATTTTATCTTAAGCAAATAGAATGTAGATTCATTTCTATTTTGTCTAAGAAGGGTGGAAGTTATACTAATGTCAAAAAAAGTCATGATCGTGGAAGATAATGAGCTTAATATGAAGTTATTCCGTGATCTTGTAGAAGCGAGTGGTTATGAAACTGTTGAAACGCGTAATGGTCTTATGGCATTAGATTTAGCGCGTTCATCAATGCCATCTCTTATCCTTGTGGATATCCAGTTGCCAGAGGTCTCTGGAATAGATGTTATTAAACAATTAAAAGAAGATGAAGAACTAAGATCGATTCCCGTTGTTGCTGTAACAGCTTTTGCTATGAAAGGCGATGAGGAGCGAATTCGTGCCAGTGGATGTGAAGAATATATGTCAAAGCCTATTTCTGTTCCGCATTTTATCACAATGGTAAAGCACTTCTTGGATTAAAGCTTTGTTAAGTGATGATAGAAAAAAACATTGAAAAATTTATAAGATTGCTAAAGTTATCGTGCAGATATTTTTGTGCTTTAGCATGTGGATATGCCTATTAGCAAAATAAATTTAAAAAATTGAAACTGAGGTTTTGAATTTTTTGATCTACTTTTTAGTCCTTGTCTAAGGAGATGCGGTTGTTTTGCATTCTTGTTTTCTTCTAACAGATGTAAATTTGTCTCTACGAAACGTCTGTTTTAGCAGTTTAAAAAAGCCCCGTTTTTGTTCGAGGCTTTATGCATTGTGCAAAAATTGAAATTAACGCTTTGAGAATTGGAAAGAACGACGGGCTTTTGCTTTACCGTATTTTTTACGTTCAACAACACGGCTATCGCGGGTAAGAAACCCACCTTTTTTCAAGATTGAGCGAAGTTCTGGTTCGTAATAGGTTAAAGCTTTGGAAATGCCATGGCGCACTGCACCGGCTTGTCCGGAAAGACCACCACCTGCAACGGTTGCAATAATATCAAACTGGGTATCCCTATTTGTTGCAACAATTGGTTGACGAAGAATCATTCTAAGAACAGGACGAGCAAAATATTTGTCGAATTCCTTATTGTTGATCGTGATTTTTCCAGAACCTGGTTTAATCCATACACGTGCAACAGCGTCTTTACGCTTTCCTGTTGCGTAAGCACGTCCTTGTGAATCAAGCTTTTGCACATGAACAGGAACAACATTTTCATGTGTTTCTGTAATACTTGTTACTATGCTAAGCTCAGAAAGAGAATTAATTTCAGCCATAATCAAGCAATCCTTTTGTTTTTGCGGTTTAAAGCACCAACGTCAAGAGATTCAGGCTGTTGTGCTTCATGTGGATGTTGGCTTCCAGCGTAAACACGTAGATTCTTCAATTGACGGCGACCAAGAGGCCCACGAGGAATCATACGTTCTACCGCTTTTTCAATAACGCGTTCAGGAAAACGCCCCTCAAGAAGTTGACGTGCTGTACGTTGTTTGATTCCACCGATATAGCCGGTATGCCAATAATATTTTTTATCCGTATATTTTTTGCCAGTGAGAGCTATTTTATCTGCATTAATGACAATAACGTTGTCACCATCATCAACATGTGGAGTAAATGTAGCTTTATGTTTGCCACGTAAGCGGTTCGCAACAAATGTGGCAAGACGACCTAAAACAAGGTTTTCTGCGTCAATAATAACCCATTTTTTCACCACTTCAGTTGGCTTTTGTGAAAAAGTTGCCATAGAAGTATCCTTTATTAGAACCCTTTATATAAGGGAATTTTTACTGTTTTGCGTTGAAAATTGTTACCATAGCGAAATATTTAACGCATACTACTTGCTCTGATATAATGTCTTTTGATTGACGTCAAGAGAAAATAAAAACTTTATAAAACAGCATGTTATGAGAGGGGTATTATAATACCACATGAAAAGAAGTTCGTGGACCATTTAAACTTAAAATGAATGTTGCAAAAGACTATTTTATCTTTAACGCATGATTGTATTTTATCGTTCTTCATTATAAAATAAACAATAATGCAGTGTCCTCGTTATTTTCTCAATGTTGAATCTTCTGCTTGTGGTCAAGCTTGGTTAGATGCCCTTGATGTTCAAGGGATAAATAATGCGCGCGCTATTTCTCAAAAATTTGGTTTTCCAGATCAGTTAGCTCGAGTACTTTCAGCAAGAGATGTGGATGAAGCTGAGGCTGTTGATTTTATTAATCCGACATTGCGTACGCTTATGCCTGATCCAGAAAGTTTTAGAGATATGCAATGCGCAGCAGAGCGCATTGTTAAAGCTCTTCTCGATCAAGAGCAGGTTGCTGTGTTTGGTGATTATGATGTTGATGGGGCTTGTTCATCGGCACTGATAGCGCGTTTTTTTCGTTATTTTGGTATTGAAGTCAAAATTTATATTCCTGATCGTATTGTTGAAGGCTATGGTCCGAATGAACAAGCAATGAGGATGCTTGTGCAAGAAGGCGCTCGGTTAATTATCACTGTTGATTGTGGCGCAAACAGTCCAGATGCCGTAAAAGCAGCGAGGCTTGCTGGTGCTGATGTGGTGATTTTAGATCATCATCAAATGTCAGAGATTCATCAAGAAGCTGTTGCTCTGGTCAATCCTAATCGCCCTGATGATTTTTCTAAACAGGGGCATTTATGTGCAGCGGGTGTTGTTTTTGTTACGTTAGCTTGGGTTCATCATTTGCTGCGGAAAAAACAATTCCAAGGGCAGCTGCCTGATCTTTTAAGTATGCTTGATCTTGTTGCATTGGCAACCATATGTGATGTCGTTCCATTACAGGGGGTTAACCGTGCTTTTGTGATAAAAGGGCTTCAAGTTGCTCGTTCTATGCATAATCTAGGAATAACAGCTTTAACAAAGGTTGCACGAATAGGGGAGCCGCTTAATAGTTTTCATTTAGGTTTTTTTTTAGGTCCTAGAATTAATGCAGGAGGGCGCATTGGTGATCAAGCTTTGGGAGCACGTTTGCTTAGCTGTGAGAATAAAGATGAAGCGGACAGAATAGCAGAACAATTAGATCGGCTTAATCAAGAACGCCAAGAAATGGAGAACATTCAATTAGCACAAGCAGAATCTTACATTTCTTCTCTTTATCAAGATCAAGAAATACCATTGTCACTTGTAATTTCTCATAAAGAATGGCACCCGGGAATTATTGGTATTCTTGCTTCCCGTCTCAAAGAGCGTTTTTTTTGCCCTGTTTTTGCTATTGCTTTGAAAGAAGATGGAAATGGCGTAGGGTCGGGACGCTCAATTAATGGTATAGATTTAGGAGCACTCGTTCGTGAAGCTGTTACATTAAATTTATTAGAAAAAGGAGGGGGACATAGTATGGCAGCAGGAATTACAATTCAATCAACAAAAATTGAAATTTTTCGAAAATGGCTAGAAGAAAAAGTTTCTTTAATGGTTTCACAGTTGCGTGCAAAAAAATCTCTTAGTATAGATGGTTCTCTTTCTGCTTCTGGTGTTAATGAAGCGCTGTTTGAATTGCTTGAAAAAGCAGGGCCATTTGGGGCAGGGAATACAACACCTGTTTTTGTTCTTCCCTCTCATCGACTGGTGAATCTATCTGAAGTTGGTAAAGGACATCTTCGCCTCATTGTATCTAATATTGAAGGAAAAAAACTGCAAGGAATAGCTTTTCGTGCTGTAGGGACATCGCTTGGTGATTTTCTTTTTGAAAATATTGGTGAAATGATTCATTTAGCTGGTCATCTTAGTTTGAATTATTGGAATGGAACGATCAATCCGCAGCTGCGCGTGATTGACGCAGCCGCGGTGGTTTGAAAGGGATATTTTTTACATTAGATGTCTAGATTAGAAGCAAAAGTAGAATTTTCTTGTATGAAACGAAATCGTGCTTCTGGTTTTGTTCCCATGAGACTTTCTACAGTCTTTTTCGTTTCTTGCATTTCCACGGCATCAATAGAAACACGAAGCAATGTACGTTTTTGAGGATGCATAGTCGTTTCTTTAAGTTGTTCTGCGCGCATTTCACCTAGCCCTTTAAAACGCCCGATTTCGATTTTAGCTTTTCCAGTAAATTCAGTTTTGAGCAATTCATCCTTATGAATGTCGTCACGAGCATAAGCAACTTTTCCTCCTTGCGATATTCTATAAAGGGGAGGGACGGCAAGATATAAATGTCCCTGATGAATAAGGTCAGGCATTTCTTGAAAGAAGAAGGTAATGAGCAGTGACGCAATATGAGCACCATCAACATCAGCATCTGTCATGATGATAATACGTTCATATCTGAGATCTTTTTCACGATACTTGGAGCGTGTTTCACATCCAAGAGCAAGGATAAGATCGCTAATTGTTTGGCTTGAGTTCATTTTTTCATGTGCAGCACTGGCGACATTTAAGATTTTACCACGAAGAGGTAAAATTGCTTGGTTTGCTCTATTTCTTGCTTGTTTAGCAGATCCTCCTGCAGAATCCCCTTCAACAATGAATAGTTCAGCACCCAAAGCATGGTTTTGGCTACAATCTGCAAGTTTACCGGGCAGACGTAATTTACGGACAGCAGTTTTTCGACTTATTTCTCTATCTTGGCGTCGTCTAACACGTTCTTCAGCACGTTCGATAACCCAATCGAGAAGTTTAGTTGCTTCTTGTGGGGAATTTGCTAACCAATGATCAAAAGGATCGCGGATTGCATTCTCAACGATACGCTGTGCTTCAATGGTTGCTAATCGATCTTTTGTTTGTCCAACAAATTCAGGGTTACTGATAAAGACTGAAAGTATTGCGGCTGTTGAAATCATAATATCGTCAGACGTAATAATCGCTGCGCGCTTGTTTCCTATTAACTCAGCGTAGGATTTCAATCCACGCAAAAGAGCTTGACGTAATCCTATTTCATGTGTTCCGCCTTCTCCTGTAGGAATCGTATTGCAGTAAGATTGCACACAAGAATCACCACCATGCCAAGCGATAGCCCACTCAACGGAGCCATGGCCATTATTGTGTTGTGTTTTGCCAGAAAAAATTTCTGACGTTACTCGATATTCATCTTTTAGTGACGAAAGTAAATAGTCTTTAAGCCCATCGGGAAAATGAAAAACAGCTTTTTCAGGAATATTTTTTGCGCCTTCAAGTATGACGGGATCACAAGACCAGCGAATTTTTACGCCACCAAAAAGATAGGCTTTGGAGCATGTCATCTTATAGATTTTTTCTGGGTCAAAAGCTGCTTTTTCACCAAAAATTTCATGATCAGGATGAAAACGAACGCGCGTACCACGACGATTATAAACATCTCCCAGATCTTCCAATCCAGATTGAGGAATACCGCGTGAGAAACGTTGGCGGTACAGTTTTCGTTCTCGGGCAACTTCAACTTCCATATCATCAGAAAGAGCATTGACGACAGAAATTCCTACTCCATGAAGTCCACCAGCAGTTTGATAAGCTTTTCCATCAAATTTTCCCCCTGAGTGGAGTTGTGTCATAATAACTTCAAGAGTCGATTTCTCAGGCATTTGAGGATGATTTTCAACAGGAATACCGCGTCCATTATCTGTAACGGTTATATAACCGTTCCTATCTAATGAGACCTCAATAGAATCTGCATAACCCGCAACAGCTTCATCCATCGCGTTATCAATAATTTCGGCAAATAAATGATGAAGTGCTTTACTGTCTGTTCCACCAATATACATTCCAGGGCGTAAACGTACCGGCTCTAAACCCTCAAGAACTCGAATAGAGAGGGCATTATAGTCATCTTCTTGCGTATCTTTTGCACTTTTTCTTGAAATCATCGCGTTTGATTTCATTGGAGACTGCAGAGTGTTTTCTTTTGTATTTACCCGAGATTGGGCTTTATTTAAAACACTAAAAAGATCCTTTTTGTTATCGCTCATAGCGTTTAACTATCCACCTCATAAAATCAAATATTTATTAAAATAATTTTATGCCTGTTTTTTATTTAAAAATCAATGCACTTAGGAAACATCGATTGTTGGACCAAAAATTTTTTCAAAAGCGTGTTTGAGAGCAATATCAATATCATGCATTGTTACAGGGCAACCTAGATCAAGAAAGCTTGTTACACCGTGGTTTGTAATTCCACAAGGAACAATTCCTGAATAATGGGCTAAATTAGGATTAACATTGATAGAAACTCCATGAAAACTTATCCATTTTCGCACTCGAATGCCAATAGCTGCAATTTTATCTTCGGAAGAAAGATCATTTTGTTTTGATGGGCAATGAGATTGTTTAACCCAGACACCAACGCGATCTTCTCTGCGTTCGCCTTTAATATTAAAGTTGGCAAGCATCTGTATGATCCATTCTTCTAATGCACTAATGAAAGCACGAATGTCTTGTTTCCGGCGTTTAAGATCAAGCATGATATAAGCAATACGCTGTCCTGGACCGTGATATGTAAATTCACCTCCACGTCCTGCTTCATAAACAGGGAATAAATTAGGCGCCAAAAGATCTTTTTTATTTGCACTCGTTCCCGCTGTATAAAGGGAAGGGTGTTCAAGAAGCCAAACTTGTTCATGCGCGGTTTTTGCAAGAATTTTTTCTACACGTTCTTGCATATAACGCAGAGCTTCAGGATACTCAACTAGATGATCACTTATCTTCCATTCAACGGGTGGATTACCTAGAATTGCATTAAAATGATGTGATAAGTGATTACGATCTGTATGTTTCAATTCAAATGTCATTGGTAATATTTATCTTGATGTTTGAGTTTATTTTGTAATCAATACAAAGTGATTACAGAGTAAGGTATAGAATTGTTGAATAAAAGAGAATACGTTCATAAATTTTATCTTAAGAAGATTTGCTACGCTTAAAAATCCATGTTCCTTTTACCATCTTCCTGTTGCACCACCACCACCAGATGATCCACCACCACCCCTAAATCCCCCTCCACCTCGAGGACCTCCGAACCTTCCACCAGGATATCTGCCACCGGCACTTAAGTTAAGAAACCAAGGTGTGAAGATGATCCCCAGCCAGAGATACTTTTGTGGACCCACTTTTTTACCAAAAATCATTGCAAGAATGGGCAAACCAACGACTATAAAGAGAATGAGAAACATGATTGTATTTATAATCATTTCTTCTTTTTCAGCTTGTTTACGTTGTTCTTCAACGATTTTAGCTTTTTCTTTGATGCGAAAAGTAAAATCAGAATCACTTTCTGTAATAACTTTGATAATTGCATCAACTGCTTCAGCAATTCCTTTTTGATAATTTCCTTCGCGAAAATTAGGAATCATGAAGCTATTAATAATGACAGAGGAAAGAGCATCTGTTAACTCTCCTTCCAAACCATATCCAACTTCGATACGTGCTGTGCGTTCATTCGGTGCAATGACCAGTAATACACCATTATTGATCTTCTTTTGGCCTAATCCCCATGTACGAAAAAGAGAATTGCTGTATGTTTCTATATCGTTGCCCGAAAGAGTAGGGAGTGTCACAAGAACAATTTGATCTCCCGTTTTCTCTTCGAGTGCTGCCAGTTTTTTTGTCAAGTCTTCCTTGGTTGCATTATCGAGCAAATGAGCCACATCATTAACATAACCTGTTAAATGAGGAAATTTTATTTGCGAACAAGCGATACTTCCCAATGCAGCAACTAAATACAGAGAGCAGATAAAAGCCCATAATTGTGAAAATACAATACGTTGCAAAGAGTATCGAAATGATTTCATTAATTAAAATTAACCTTTGGTGTTTGTTGGCTATCAGTATCGATGGTAAAAGTTGGCATAGGTTTAGCATCACGAAACCATAATTTTGCCCAAATCATCGTCGGCATTGTTTTGAGTGCAGTATTGTAGGCACGTACTGTTTCAATATAATCGCGGCGCGCAACGGAAATACGGTTTTCTGTTCCTTCTAATTGTGATTGAAGAGCAAGAAAGTTTTGGTTTGCTTTAAGATCCGGATAGTTTTCAACAACAGCCATAAGCCGCGAAAGTGCACTTGATAAATTTGCTTGATTTTTGAGATATTGCTGCATAACTTCTGGATTATTCAACATATCTGCATTAATGTTGACTTGTGTTGCTTTAGCACGTGCTTCAATTACATTTGTGAAAACACTTTGTTCATGAGCTGCGTAAGCTTTAACTGTTTCTACAAGATTGGGGATGAGATCTGTACGACGTTGATATTGATTGAGCACTTCACTCCATGCTGCATGTGCTTTTTCTTCATTTGTTGGTATCGTATTAAATCCGCACCCACTTAAAAATGGCACTAACCATGCCAAAAAAATCACGATTGGAAATTTTTTTAATATTTTAAACATTGAAGAAGTTTGTACATTTAACATAAAGATGTCTCCACAGATATTTTATGTATTATATAGGGTTTATTTTCTTGGTGGAAAGTATTTTGAAATTTATAAACAGGTGTATTTATCAATAAACTGATATCTCTATGCGTTTTAGGTACGCTTAAGTGACTTGTTGATATTAAAATAATAATAGTAATATAGATGTCATCTTATAAAAGATCAATAATATTTATATCAATTATTATTACAGAAAATTATATTATTTTCGTAGGAGTTTTGGGTTTCAAAACGTGCAGATAACAATTGGAAAAGAGAAAAATGTAAGTATCAATCTTATGGAAAGATAGAAGGTCAGGGCAGTTCTTATTTTCCTCCTTTAGAAGTTATGTTTAATACATTGGATAAAAAAGGCTTTTTAATTATGTATGGTAGTAATTGAGAAGGAGGGTGAAAGTCCTATGATAGAAAGTGTTCAGCGGCAAAGTGAAAAGTTTGATGGATTGGCTAATGATTATGATCGTTATCGTTCTCGCTATCCCCTTACTTTATTTAAAACCATGCTCCATCCTTTTAAGAACAAAAAGCATTTGTCCATTGTGGATGTGGGTGCTGGGACAGGCATCGCATTAGAGGGAATTGTTAATTTTTTAGGAAATGAGCACCAATATCATGCTATCGATGTATCGGCAGATATGATTAAGAAAGGGCGGAAAAAATTTCCTACAGTGCAGTGGTATCAGGGCCGTGCCGAAGAGCTTTTGCCTCAAATTGGCGAGGTTGATCTTGTCATTGCAGCGCAAGCGTTTCAGTGGATGGAGCGTCCTAAGTTGCTTTGTTCTGTTTCAGATCAACTTCGAGCCAATGGTGTCATGGCAGTTATTCAAAATAATCGCGATTTCAAGCATAGCGAATTTCTAGAGGCTTATGAGACCTTGTTGGAGAAGATGAGTCCGAACTATTCTCGTTATTATCGTAATTTTGATTTTTTACAGGAAATGAGTGATGGCTTTGGGGTAAAATCGGAAAAGATTTCTTTTCATGCGCACAATTGGACGATGATGATCCCATCTGAAGCTTTTATTGGAATGAGCCGCTCTTCAACGCAAGCGCAACGCGCTATTGCTTGCTATGGGGAAGAATATTTGCGGCAATTGGTCGCATTGATAAAGAAATATGAAGTGCAAGGCAATTTGGAGCTTTTGTATCGAAGTGAGCTCTATATGTATGCAGGATAATCCCATATCGATGATTGCTTTTGCTCTTTTAGCACATCAGAGTGGGCGGTATTCAGGAAATTAACGCCTTATTAAGGCAGGTTTTGAGGGGGACGGTTTTTTTCTTCAGCATTCACGTTGATATCTTATTACGTCTGATTTTCATTGTTTACTTGATATGAGAGAATTTAAATAGAAAATTTATGCACTGCATTATAGTATCGAAGCGCTTTCTTTACTGCAGTTTAACAACAGATTATTTTATAAAATAAGAAGAGGTAGATTGAATAGAAATATTTGATAATTCTTTGTTTTTATGATTGTTTTTTATTATTAAATGAGAGTGTTTTTAATAAACTTTGACAAAAACAACTGAAAAAGTATAAAAAATTATCATAATCAGAAATTTGTAGTAAAAAAGGTAATGGCTTGGAAGCACCTTTAAAAAACAACTCATTTTGAAATTATCTCTAAATTCAGATTCAATATAACAAAAAAGTAAAATATAAATATGTTATATGGAGCATTTCTCTTTTTTAAAGATATAATATAAAAACAATATGTTAATTAAATTTTTTGATATAAGAAAACTTCTTTTATTTTTATTTTAAATAACGGGTTAGGGCGAGTCTTGTGTGGTTTTATTGAAGATGTGCTTTTTAGGTTTAAATCTGGCGCTTTAAATACAATTTTAGAAGTAGCAAAAAAGCTCAATTTCTTCTCTGTTGTGATGTGTTGAATAAGTTTTTTAATTTTCTATAGAGTTTAATTTTTGCGATCATGATAGATTGTGACAGCTGTCTGTCTAAGATTTTTATAAGTTTAGTAGGAATAGCTTAATGATAAATCCATTGAGTTCTTCATCTTTACGCGTCATAAAAGAATAAGCCTGCACTATCACACACTTTGCCATTTCTCATGTTGCGACAGTCCTTGACATGGTTTATAAAAGAGGTTTTTAGTCCTTTTTTGTACAGTTTTATCCATACGACAATCTCGCTTATGACGTGCAAGCGGATGGTTTTGATTGATTCAACATACACAGATTTGGAATGAGAGAGTCTTAAGATATTCCGCTCTCTCATTTAATATTAATAATGCTAGATTATGATTATAAATTAATGCGTTGTCTATTTTTGAAATCCATGACCTTGGTTGAGCTTGTCAATATTCATTTTCATTTATCGTAAACTATTCCACTTTTGGATAATGACTTCATTGTAAGGAATGTCTTTAAGAAAGCATTCTCGTTTTAAAGAGTCGTTATAGTTTTTTTGTTTTATAGAAGGATCAATAATGCTAAACATTATACTTTGATAAAAAAAGAAAGTAAATTATGACTATTATACTGAAACCGAGCGAGGTGACGCTTAGTGAGCTTACAGCTATTTATTTTAATGGTGAAGAGAGTAAACTTCATAATGACACGCATTTAGCTATCGAGAAAGGGGCTCAGCGCATTGCTGAAATTGCTGCTGGAAGTGAGCCTGTGTACGGTATTAATACTGGTTTTGGGAAGTTGGCTTCCATTAAAATTGATGCGGACGATGTCGCTGTTTTACAGAGAAACCTTATTTTGTCCCATTGTTGTGGGGTAGGAGAGCCTTTAGCTGAAAATATTGTGCGTTTGATAATGAGCTTAAAGCTTATCTCTTTAGGAAGAGGGGCTTCAGGAGTTCGTCTAGAATTGGTAAATTTGCTGGAAAATATGCTTGCAAAGGGCGTCATTCCTGTCATCCCTGAAAAAGGGTCTGTTGGTGCTTCAGGTGATCTAGCTCCACTTGCTCACATGGCGGCTGTTATGATGGGAGAAGGAGAAGCATTTTTTCAAAATATTCGTATGAGTGGGGCGGTTGCATTAGAGAAAGCGGGATTATCCCCTATTATTTTAGAGGCAAAGGAAGGTCTAGCTCTTATTAATGGGACTCAAACATCAACAGCCCTTGCACTTGCCGGTCTTTTTCGAGGTTATCGGGCATTGTGTGGTGGATTGTTGGCTGGGGCTTTGACGACAGATGCTATCATGGGATCAACGGCGCCATTTCATCCTGATATCCATATTTTACGAGGACATTATGGGCAGATTGCCGTATCGAAAACATTAGAAAAGCTTGTAGAGGATTCAGAAATTCGTGCAGCACATTTACGGGGGGATGAGCGTGTACAAGATCCTTATTGTATACGTTGCCAGCCACAGGTCATGGGGGCATGTTTTGATATTTTGCTGGCAGCAGCAAAAACACTGATTATTGAAGCAAATGCTGTTACAGATAATCCATTGATTTTAAGGAATGGTGAAGTTGTATCAGGTGGAAATTTTCATGCTGAACCTGTAGCGTTTGCTGCTGATCAGATTGCTCTTGCTTTATGTGAAATAGGATCTATTTCTCAACGGCGTATTGCTCTTATGGTTGATCCAGCAGTTTCTTATGGACTTCCAGCTTTTTTAGCGCATAATGCGGGTCTTCATTCAGGTTTTATGATTGCTGAAGTAACAGCGGCAGCTTTAATGTCTGAAAATAAGCAAATGGCCCATCCTGCTTCCGTTGATTCAACACCAACTTCAGCCAATCAAGAAGATCATGTTTCAATGGCTTGCCATGGAGCTCGTCGGTTATTGGTAATGAGCGAAAATCTTTTTACACTTATTGGCATTGAAACGCTTGTTGCAGCACAAGGAATTGAATATCGTGCACCTTTAAAAACAAGTACTTTCTTGCAATCTGTTATGGGATGTTTACGCAAAAATGTTGCTTCTCTTAAAGAAGATCGCTATCTGGCTCCAGATCTTCATCAAGCTCATATACTTGTGCGCGAAGGGCACTTATTATCTGTTTTACCAGAAACAATTTTTCCTTCATTAAGTTTTCAATAATATTTGTTTTAAGGACAATGATGAAGAGCGGATATTGAATTTTGAAACTTCCTCATATGAAAATATAGAAGATCAATACTATATTTGAATTATTTAATAAATTATGTATATGTATGTTATTTATAGTCAACTAGATATTTTATTATTTTATAGGGATCTGATTTAGCATCATAATTTTATAGAAACTATAAATTTAAAGTACCTATACTTTTCTGATTTCTATCAGAAATTTTAATATAAGTTAAATAATATTCACAAATTATATGTTGTAATATTATATTTTTATAAGTACAAATTATAATATATGTATTATATTAAGTAAAAATAAAAAAATTATTGTAGATTCTTCTTATTTGTTAATACTTTATGAATTTTATATTTCATTTTTGATATTTTAAATAAAAAAGGAGAAAGAAATGTTTAAAAGTGCTAGATTATGTGTATCAATAACAGTTATTTTTTTCTCTCAAATTCTTGAGATTCATGCAAATTGTAGGAGAGGTGGCTTTCCAGAGGAAGTTTTCATTACAATAGTGGCCCAAGAGAAGGAGTCTCTGATTTTAGCGAAAAACAAAGATTTTATTGCTATCTCAGGGCAAAATCCCGAAGATAAAGAGAATGCTATTATTGGGCCAACAGTCAAAGATTCTATTTTTAGCGCATATTTTTTTTCCATTGGAAAGTTTATCTTTAAGACAGTTGGAGTCCTTAAAAGATGGGTTGTAAATACAATTTCTCATACTTTTGAAGGCTTGCGAGATTCGTATTATCATTGATTGAGCTATTCAATTGGCGTAAAAAGTTTGCTTTTTGGGCTCAAAGAGAGTTTTCTTAAAGTAACAAAAAATTAATTGTACGCATAGTTAATACGTTTGTTATGAATTTTTAGGCTTCTATTTCCGTGCACGGAAATAGAAGCCTAAAAGTTTAGATTACATTAAGATTAATTTTCTCTGTAAAAACTAGAGAATACGAAATGAATTAAATGACAATTATAAAAAAATTCATTATCACTTTATTTGAATAAAATAATACAAAATTGCAGGCTATAAAAGCTGAATAATTCGCAATAAAAGTATTTTTTCATTGTTTAGAGCAAAGTGTTGGATTGGCTGGTCTTCGATGTTTTTTGAAATATATTTGTGAAAAAAACATGAGGCTTTATTTATCATAAAGCTGTTATCGTGGTGTGGAGTGTCAGCATTTCAAAAAGTAAGGAAAGAAATGGCAATAAATGAATTGAAAAGAGGGATGAGTAAGCGCCAAGTTATTTTTTTAGCTCTTGGCTCTGCTATTGGAACAGGTCTTTTTTATGGGTCTGCACAGGCAATTAAGCTTGCGGGTCCCAGTGTTTTGATTGCCTATTGTATTGCTGGTTTAGCTATTTTTATGGTTATGCGGGCTTTAGGAGAGATGATACTTCATAATCCATTACCTGGTTCTTTTGCTCGTTATGCGGCAAATTACATATCGCCATTAGCAGGTTTTTTAACGGGATGGACATATGTATTTGAAATGATTCTTGTGGGTTTGGCTGATATTACAGCTTTTGCAACTTATATGGGGTTTTGGTATCCTGATGTTGCTCCTTGGGTATGGGCACTGAGTATTACATTAATCATCACAGGTATTAATTTAGCTGCTGTAGAAGTCTATGGTGAACTAGAGTTTTGGCTATCTTCTATTAAAGTTATCGCTATCATTGCGATGATTATTTTAGGAATAGCAATTATTTTTTTTTGGGGGGGGGAAGGGGCAGATTTTTCTACCGTTACTGTTCATAATTTATGGAAAAATGGTGGACTTTTTCCCAATGGTTGGTTTGGTTTTTTAGCTTGCTTTAGTGTTGTTGTTTTTGCTTTTGGTGGCATAGAAATTATTGGCATGGCAGTTATGGAAGTTCAAAACCCTCATCAAACGATTTCAAAGGCAATTAATTCTACTCCAGTTCGTATTTTGCTTTTTTACGTCATGACGTTAGCTATTTTAATGTCTCTTTATCCTTGGAATGAGATTGGTCTTATGGATAGCCCTTTTGTATCTATTTTTGAAAATCTTGGGATTTCGTATGCAGCAAATATTTTAAATATTGTTGTTGTTACAGCGGCTATTTCAGCAATGAATAGTGGAATGTATGGTGCTTGTCGTATGATCCATGGTTTATCGCAGGAAGGTTATGCTTTAAAAAAGTTTCAATATTTATCAAAAAATGGTATACCAGTTTTTGTTATTTTAATGATCTTTGGTATCTTTCTTCTTGGTGCTGTCCTTAATTATTTTTACCATGAAAAGCTTTTTTTTCTTATTGCCGCAATGGCAACATTTGCGACAGTTTTTGTTTGGATGATGATTCTACTTTCACAATTTTTTATGCGAATTAAGATGCCTAAAGAAGCACAGAATGGTTTAAAATTTCCCATTCCATTTTGGCCAATAGGGTCGATTTTTTCTATTTTATTTATGGTTTTTATTTTTATTCTCTTATGGTATTTTGATGAGACGCGACCGGTTTTAATTATAGGTGTTAGTTGGATTGCTTGGCTTGTTGTTTGTTTCTATGCACTTAAACTTTATAATTTTAAGAAAAAGAAACAGCAATAAAATGTGAATAGAGATAAAGCTCAAAACAAATAGCTGATGTCATCAGGAAAACAGATGTTTGATTGTTATTCTCTAAAGGTTAGAACAATCTAGATTGAAAAAATCTGCTCGTTATTATTTTGCTTTGGAAGTTTTTGTGAGCCATTGCTTACGGTAACGACAAAATCATATAAATATTAGGCGTTTTTTGATGGTGAGCTGTGCCATCAATATAAGTCTTTCAGGTTAAAATGCCTAACAGCGCAAATAGATTTTACCAGATACAAGATTATAGGCAGATATCTTTTTCTAAACGTATTAATGAAGTTCTGTTTCACAAGAGAAGTTATTGTAAGAATTGTTTTTTTAGCTCTTAAAAAAATTGGCTGTTTAAATTTTGTTGTTTAGGAAACTACTATCTCTTTTAGAAGCGAAGATAAAGTTCTTTATGTCTTTTCTTGAAAAGAAGGGTTGAAGTTTTTTATTTCTATTATTTTTTCTCAAAGAGAATTGGCGTTGGTAGAAAATAGTGGATAACAAAGTCATTAGAGGCATTGTATCATTGTGTTTGCGAAAACTTTAATAAAGAGCAGCAAGGTATTACAATAAAATCTCATAGGAAAAGTAAATTGAAGAGAACAATAAACGTGTGACAGTTTTACGTCTCTTGTTGTTATTGCGCTCACAAGAGTAAGGATCAAACTTATTTTTTATAATATTGATACGAGAGTAATTTTTATCACAAGTGGTGGCGGACAAAATGCACTCCGCAACTGTATTACGGTGTAAAATATTCAATATTACCATAAAAGGTGCTCAAGAACACTACAACCAACAACAATCGTTGGCAAACAGTTTTTACACGAGAAATCTTTCAATAAATTTGAAGTGCATACCACAACCGTCTTATCCATTTGGGGGACAGCTGGCAACATTGTGTTGGACGTGCAAGGTCCATGTTTCCTTCAATGGCATCTTTACTTTTCTGTGAAGAAGCAGCTGTTTATGCAGTACAGCATGCTGACAATTTAAGGAGGAAAAAATGAAATGAACTTTAAACTTATTGAGTGTCTTAGCTCTATTCGTCATAATTGGTTGCCAGTTTAGGAAGTCTCTTGCAGGATACTTGACGGCATGGGAGAATCCAGATGAAGATTTTACTGAGATAGGAAAAGCACTGTTAGAGTGTGGCAAGCCAATCCCTTATGATACCGATCTCAGAGAACAGAAAGCTAAGCATCAATACGAAAGCATCTATTAAAGCTTGCATGCTTCAAGTTGATTATCCATGATAAAGTGGGGGGATGGACTTGGTATGAGAATTATAAAGCCGAGAACTTTACCCATTTGTCATCCAGGTTTAGGTACTGTCATTACGCAACGAAGTGTCAAAAAGTGCTTAAACAGTCCGTTTTGTAAAAAATCCAGAATATGAATGCTATCCTTAAGTTTTTCTGCTGGTGATGAGAAACAATCCTCCATCTTTGCATTTGCTTGGAATGGCTGGATTGTTTTCTCAACCAATCATTTCAATGCTACCATTTATGAGGACTACAAATGCAGGAGCCACAATTTATAAAAAGATCTATTTAGGTTGTAATCAAAATATTGAGAATAATTACACGCATAACATTGATAAAATATGATTTAAGTAGTAACTTTGCTGTATTTTTGATACGGTACTGATGGCAAATCATCGGAAAGAGATAAATGATTATAAAGGTTGATAATGTCCATCATTGTTTTGGAAGTGAACAAGCAGCATGTAAAGTAATTTATGGATTGTTTCATAATATCAAATTATTCAAGGACAGGAAAATGAAGCAGATTTTAAAATTATTCAGCGGGATGACCTTATTTGTTATGGCTGGATGTTACCCAGAGCAGACTTCTCGAACAGTTGTAGATGCATGGGAAAAATCCGGTGCAGATCAGCTTGAGATCAAAAAAGCTCTGTTAGAATGTGGAATACAGCATCTTGATGATCGTCTTGATACAGAAACAACTACTGATGAGAAATTCAATGCTGAGGAGTCTGTGAATGCATGCATGATACAAGCAGGTTTTCAAGATAAATTGGGAAGGGTGAAGTGGTGTGAAAAGTATGAAAATCTTCCAATTTGTCAGCCTGATGCTGTTATTCCTCAGCGAAGTGTAGAGAGGCGCTTGAATAGTCCTCATTGTGAAGAGCATAAAGAGCAACCAGAATGTCAACCTTAAATATTGATGCTGTTTGTAATCAATAATCTTTATATTCTTGTTCTCGCATGGGGGGAGGCGGGATTGTTTTTCAATGGACTAACCATCTTACATGCGAAAAAATATTAGCACAGGCTTATAAGCTTTTTTATCGTGAATATTGAGAGAAGGGGAAAAATAAAAAAAATTGAAATTATTGAGTGCTATAACTTTGTTAAGCTTTGCGGGATGTGTTAGCAAATCTCCTCCATCGACGTTGGCATTATGGGAAACGCCCAGTGTCAATAAATCTATGGTTCAACAAGCACTGTTAAAATGTGGCTAGAAACCATTCTATGTTTCTCCTGAAAATATGGATTCGCGTGCAAGTGAATTTGTAGCGATTTATGAGTGCATGACTAAAGTAGGTTGTGGGTACAAACTACAGGATTCAAAGGGAATTTATTTTTCATCAGCACTGCGAAGTGATTCATTTTTAGTCAATTTAATAGTAGCAGGGTATCAGCAGGTTATGGACAATGATACTTTTGGAGCAACCAATTCGACAAAACAAGAGCGAGATTTGATGTTACGTTTTGAAAATGATAACAAACGCCAGAAAATAAAAAAAATTGAAAAAGTGATCATTGACAGTAAAATATATTCAACTTTCAAGTAATAATTCAATGAAAATATTAATGGGGAGAGGGAGTAAAAATGCAGCTCTTTTATCCTCGATATAGTTATATTCATCAGAGACTAGCTTAGTGATGTGTTATTGTCAGATGATAATAATATTGGGGGATGGTGAGTTATTGTTTGGAGAAGGTTATTCAATATAAAAAATGGCAAAGAATAGCTTTGCTAAAATACCTTCTTTAACGATCATAAATAAATTGCTTTTATAGAAATGATTTTGATGTTTTTTACAGGAGAGTGAGTGTTTTATTGTATTTAGATTTTATCAGAGGATATGAAAGTGTTATGCGGGTAATTTTGATGTAAATAGCTTTTCGTTTTATGATCTATTTTGAGATGATATGTTCTAAAGTAGCTCATTGATTAATTCTAAATATTGATGATAGGGCATTAAGAGAGGTTTTGTTTATTTATTCAATTTTTTGTTAGATGGCTTACAGTTCCTTAGGTTTTTGTTGTGGTTTAGTTGTCTGGCGCTTATATTACAGTTTTCAGAACTTTTAGGGGGTAATTCTTTAAGAGATCGTAATCCTAAATGGTATCTTAAAACTGTTTGTTCTTTCTTTACATAAAATACAAAACATATTATAAGACCCTATCATTTATCATAAAAATAATAAAATCACTTTGTTTATTTTATTCTTATCGTATTTAATTTGTGATTTATTTTTGTACCAGCATTTTTTGTGTTTGTTGAGAAAAAGAAAGTTTTAAAAAACAATGATAAGCAAAGCATCTAAAAATCGCTTATATTCGTGTGTTTTTACAGCAGCTATTTTTTCTTTTTTGTTAAACATAAATATTGAGGCACATTCTCATTCATTTGTATCACTGTCATGTGATGAAAACAAATTACCTTACGGATGCAGTGATGGTTCAAAGCATACAATTAGTGATAAAGTATATAAATTCACGGCATTTGTTAAAGAAAAGAATGGCGATGGTCGTTCTCACATGTTGCCTTCTGCTATAGTCGTACAGGAGCCAAATACAGTTATTGAGGCAATGCGTGTAGAGGTTGAAGGGACTGCAGGTGTAGAAGATATTTATGGTGCTGTGGTATCACGAGGAGGAAAAGTTGTTTTGAGCGATTCAGCTTTTAAAAATGTATCAATAGGTCTTAAAGCTGATAGTGGAATGATTGAGGTTGATCGTGGAACAATTGAATCTTCTCAGATAGCTGCTTATGCAGAGAATCTAGGAGCATCTGTTACGTTAACGAATACAAAAATTAAAGTGGAAGGTCAGGGTATCGGTCGAGAGAGTGCTCTTTTCGTTAGGGCTGATGCGAGTATTCAGATGAAAAGTGGATTTATTGATGTGAATGATGCTGCTGCGCTTTATGTGGGGAGAGCGGGGAGTGCGACTTTAGATGGTGTTACCATTGCTTCAAAATATCAAAAAACAGAAGACAAAGAAAATACAAATGGAAAAATTACACATACAGTTTTCAATGTAAAACATCAGGGTTCTGTTTATGTAAAAAATACGAATATTATTTCTACGGATGTTCATGTTTTAACAGTTGGACAAGATTCTAATACACCATCCAATAATGGCAGGGAAGGAAATATTTTAATTTCACGGGTTAATATTGAAGATTCAACAATTAAAGCAATCGGTAACAAACATGGTATGTATTTTGAGAGGGATGGGGAAAATGATGCGTATGAACAGGGGCTTGTCTTTTTGAAAAGGACGATTTTTGAGGTTCCAGATGGGACAGCTGTTCATAGTCATAACAGTCGTATTTATATTGGAGTAACAGAAGGTACAAAAATTTTTGGTGACTTATTATTAACAGCTGAAAGGGGGGGGAGTGTAGCGATTTTGGCTAATTCTTCTTCATTGATAGGAGGGACTCGTGTTGCCGATGATTCTATTGCTGAGCTTTATTTAACAGGGGGATCAAAATGGTTTTTGACAAAAAGAAGAGCGATAGCTTCACAAGTTGCAAACCCTACAAGTTCGTCTATTTCATTTGTAAAACTTTCTGATAGTTTTATTGCTTTTGAGACACCAATGTTTCAGGAGTATCAGACGCTTTATATTGGGAAGGGAGAGAAAGAAGTTTATAGTGCGCAAGAGAGGGCAGATATTTATCTCAATACATACCGCAGTCGTGAAGGTTTGCTCGATAATAAAAAAACTGATCGGCTTTTGATACATGGTGATGTTTCTGGAAAAACGACAGTTTATGTGCAATTTGTTTCAGGAAATCAGGGTGAGATAGCAACCGGTGAAAATGCTCATAGTATTTCACTTATTCAGGTTTCTGGAAAAGCGGCAGAGGATTCTTTTCAGTTAGATCGTCCTTATATCGCATTAGAGGGTTTGCCTTACCAATATTATCTTCATGCTTATGGTCCAGCTTCTGCTCTTGGAAATGCACAAACTTCTCAAAGATTGGTTGAAGGAGATGGAGATTTTTGGGATTTCCGCCTTGAAAGTAAATATATTCAGCCTGCTTTAGAGGTGTCTGCTATTCCTCCTTCTGCATTAAAGGTCAGAGAGGTTGTTCCACAAGTTTCAACCTATCTTTTGTTACCAAATGTTTTATTTCATGTTGGACTTATGGATATTAGTCATCAACAAAAGCAGTTGCAAGCTACGCGGTCTATTCCTCGTAAATTATTAAAAAACGAAGAGAATTTTTCTTTATCTGTTCACGGTTATGGTGGGCATTATCGTTATATCTCAGATCTTTCTACACTTAAATATGGGTACGATGGACGTGTTGATTATAACGCTATAGAAACAAATCTTTTGTTTAAAACGGTAGAGAGTGCACATAATACGACATCTTTTGGGATTATGGGAACCTATGGAAAACTTTCCTTACAACCTCATAATGTGGAACAAAGTCAAAAGAGTACATTTAATAAATGGTCATTTACGGCATACGCTAGTGTGGAACACAACACTGATTTTTACGTAGACGGTCTTTTATCTTATGGTTTGTTTAAAGGGGATGTGCGTAGCCATGTTTGGGGTAAGACGGCAACATTAAAAGCAAAACCTCTCAACGTTTCTTTTTCTGCTGGTAAAGTGTCTATGATAGGACGTGAAGGTCTTATTTTTGATCCGCAATTTCAGCTTATTTATCAACATCTGCAATTTGATAAGTTTCGTGATATTGACGGATTTGATGTTGAGATGAAAAAAATAGATCAATGGTTTATGCGTGTTGGTGGGCGTTTAAGTAAAACATTTACAGCCTCTGAAAAGGATCGTATCACTTCTTTTTATGGCAATATTCATCTTGCTCATTGTTTTGGTAAAGAACAATTTGTGCATTTTAAAGATGTTTTTCAGTTGAGTTCTTTTGGTTCTTCCTTAGAAGTTGGCTTGGGTGTCAATTCACAGTTTTCTTCTAAAGTCACACTTTACAGTGATCTTAGCTATCAGCACACGTTAACCAAGGCAGGTTTTTCTGGAATTCGTTTTTCTGGTGGATTGCGCTATCATTTTTAAGCAATCTTTTTAAAAATAATAAATGTGATTTTAAAAGTTTTGTTTTATTGTCGGGATTTAAACCATTGATGGTGCAGAATTTTAATTGCTTCTTTTAATAATGGTATCATGTGTTTAAATAGGTATGGAAGGATCACGTTGATTTATTTTTATCTGCTATAGTATTTCTCAAATGCTTTAAAAAATTTGTCCATCTGATAAACAGATTTAAAATGAGAAAATCCTACAATATCGGGGTTCTTATTCAATATGAATAAAGATAAATTATGATTATAAATCAATGTTTTGCCATATGATGCTTAAGGTGTTATCGAGCCATTTGTGGTAATTGCGTGCTTCTTCGTTTGAGGCATGAACAGAGAAAATAAAACCGGGATATCCACCAAATGCTGGTGGCGGTGGTGAAATATGATCTGTTTCAAAGAAAATGATAGTTCTGCTAGTTTGTGGATGTTGTACGACCTTATCGAGACCTAAAAATCCAGAGAAGCGTCCATACCCATGAAGAGGAATAATATAATTTGCCGCCACTTTTTCAGCTGGGAGTATATCGGGAAGGTCTGGGGTTTGTTCAGCTAAAGCGGCATTCATACAGAGTTTTGCAAATGAAATTCCTGTACCTTGCTCCACAATAAAATGGGAAACACCTGATCCACCTATACGAGCACCGATCTCAATGATATAGGGTAAGTTATTGGCATCTAAGCGTAGTTCTACATGGGCAGCCCCCATATTTATACCAAGAGCTTTGACTCCAGAGCATGCAGCCTCACATAAAGTAATAATTAAAGGATCATCTATATCACAGCGTTGACGATAAATTGTTTCTTCAAACCATGGTCCCTCAGGCTGTCCCTTGTCTCCAACGGACAGAACATGTACACCTGCTGTATCAACAAAGCATTCTACGACAAACTCTTTTCCTGGCAAATACTGTTCTACGATTAAACCTACAGGTTTATTTTTATCACTAAAACGTGCCATGTCTTTATGCTGAATATTCCATACGGCTTTAATGAGATTAGAAAATTCAGCGGGATTTTTAGCTAACATGACGCCTGTACTTGCCCATCCAGAAACGGGTTTAATAACGAGCGGATAGTCTAAGGCATGTACTTGTGATAGGTCTTCTGGATTATCTATATAAAAAAATCCTGGTGTTCTTAAGCCTGCTTTAGCAAAAGCTTGACGCATGAGATATTTATTTCGGGTTAATACTGCTACTTCTGGCTCAATACTTGGAGTATTGATTTTTTTTGCAGCCAAAGCTGTCCATAGGATAGCTTCTTCGCGAAGGGTCATAATCCCAGAAATATTGCGTTCTTTTGCTCCCGTTGCAAAAGTGTCTAGAGCTAACTCTGGGTTATCAAAAACAGGAAGTTGCCAAGTTGAAGTGACTGCTGCGGGGTGTTGAGTGGGAGCACTTTCAGCGGTATCATAGATCATTACTAATTCGATATTAGCTGCTTGTGCTGCTTCAAATATAAATGGTAGTTTTGCATTGCGCTGGCAAACTAACGCGAGTTTTTTCATTTTGTTTCCTTATTAAATTTGGAATTTTGGACACGACGTTTTTGTTGCCATCCAGATACCTTTGATGCATCTATAAATAAGAGTGTCATTCCTATAACAGCCATCATCATAGCAATTATTTTGATAATGTTGAGAGAAGGATTCGAGCCGATTACCCATTCACATATAACCACTGCAAAAGGGGATAATACGCCAATAGTGTTGGCGTATAATACGCCTCCCTCAGCTAAAACTTTTTGGTACAAAACGTAAACTGGTGCAGAGCAAACAGTTCCTAAAATCAATATTTTAAATATATCTTCTAAATGAAGATATAAGAGTGGGGCAGGATCAAAAATGAATAATGGCATAAATGATGCGACAGAAATTGTTGTGATCCAAGCCAGTGAGGTGAGCAAAGGTAAATTTTTAAGATAACGTTTAGACAATAAGCCATAAGCAGAGTAAGAAAGGGCTGCTGTTAAAGCAAGACCTACTCCTATCAGGTTATAATATCCACCTTCTCCACTGTTTATATTGAATGCTACAGCTGCTACACTGACAATTATCACTCCGCTAAATTTCAGCCATGAGAATTTAAGGACATTTGTCAATGCACCTAATATATAAGTAATCCCTGGAATAGTAGCGAGCACCATGGTTAAATTACTGGCTTTGAGAGACTTTAATGCGCCAAAACTGCATACAAAATACAGCGAAAATCCTAACACTGAGAGAATAAAAAAAGAAGGTATCATGGAAAGCAATGGTAGGGATCTGAAAACAGCTTTCTCACGAAATACTGCAATCAGCCATAAGGTGGCAGCAGTGGCAAACAACCTAAGTCCAACTGCATGCATGACGGGTATATTGCTAACCAAATTCTTAGATAATAACCAACTTATGGAAAACAATGCTAGAATAGCAAAGGTAAATAGGAATAACTGTCCTTTTAAGAAACTCAATGATTTAATCCCCCAATAATGTACTGTGCATAAGATGATGTTGAAAAATTAAATCGTGACTTTGAAGTCTGTGGTTTTCCAAGATTATTTTGGATATAATCCTTAGCTCCTGCCAAATAAGCGTCATCTAAATTTAATGCTTCAAGTGTTTCTATATCTGCTATCATCAATACTATTACTTTTTCAAGACGCTCCAAATCAAATTGAAGATAATCTTGATTTATTTCAATCAATGCTTTGTTTCGCATCAATATTTCAAAAAGCAAGACACCTATGCCAGCATCGAATGTCATATGCTGATCAGAACTTTTTGGCTAAGGAAATATGCGTTCTAATAGAAAAAATTCAGTTGTTTCTTTCCAAAATTTTGGATGATTTTGTAGCATAATACGCACTGTAATTAAATCAACTTTAGTTTCTTTTAGAAGACCTGTAAACCAATTTTAATTTTATATACGGATTTTTATCTAATGGCCGCGGTCCAGTATGATGTGCATAGTTATGATAATAGCTCCACAAACAGCGAGCATCGTAAATGTCTTCTTTAGATAAGTTACGACTATGCAATTGATCGAACAGGAAGTTACTATCTCGACCGAGTAAACGTTCAGCTTCCACAATTGTTTGCTTGTTGTAAATATCAAAGAATTTACTGAAAAAAAAACAAAGCAAATGTTTGCTTATCAATTTTCTTAGCAGTTGCTACAGATTCTGGGAATAGAACAATGCAATTGTTGTCTATCTCCCTCTTGACGCTATTCCCATTTTTATACATTGAAAAGGTGATAGATAATTCTTTGTATATTTTGAGGCGTCAGCAAGATAGGCCGTTTCATGACGATATCCTGTAACTAATTTCAGCCGGAATCCTTCTGGATCAGGTCCATTTGTTGCATGCATTGGAGCCAAGAAAAACAAGGGAGCATCTGGTAATGGGGCTTTGAAAGCAGCCAAAGTGTTATCAAATTGAGGAGGGGTTGTTAAACCGCTGATCATCCACTGATGAAGATCATCAGAAATGGTCGCTAAAAGTTTTGGAGATAATCCGTCAAGAATATTAGCATGGTGGTTCAGCAGAGTGATCAATTTATTAGATCATATTACTATCTGCCGAAGTTGGTTCCTTAATGCTCCCATTTCGTTCTTGGCGCATACGGAATTTGTCAACTAAGTTAACAATGGAAAGAAGCGCTTCAGATTTTTTCATGTTTAGTTGACTTTAGTGAGTGGAGCAAAAAGGCCATTGGCACTTGTCCAAAATTTTCGACAATACTCAGCCTATAGCGATTTGCCGCAACCGATGTTGTTATACAAGCATCGGCTTTTTCATCCTTACAAAGAACGGCTGCATCAGCATTGCTGTTGGCAAATACTTTGTCATATTGATGAGCTACCAGAGATTGCGGGGCAGGATGAGTCGCTACGGTTTTAATTTCATCAGCGTTATTGCGTTTAGCTAAAAGCATAAAGTGAGTAGGCATGATAAAGCTGTCAAATAATTGCATATCACCTAAACGGATAAATATGAGTGTATGCAAATCAGGGTAAGCAGCACAGCTTAAGAGATATCCATCCTTTTTCGGAGAAAGTTCATTAAATGCTTCTTCAAGAGTTGCGTATAAGATAATACGGGATCTCGAGTCAGTGGACAAAATATTTTTATTGTGATTGTTAAGCCACCATTATTCTGCAGTTGCACAGTTAGTATCTGCAGGGACAAGTGTAAAAGCATTATTTTCAGATTACATGATCTCTATTCTTTTAATTATGCGACTAAATTTAAATAATGTAATATGTAGAGTATATCAAGCACAATGCGTTAAGTAATTTAGTGCTTTATAAAATAATGTATATGTGAAAGCAAATTTACGATATAATTTTGTCTGTTCATTATTCTATCATGCCGTAAAACATCGTCGTTTAGGGGAGCGATTGAGCAGGAAAAATTCTATGCAGGGTATTTATTGGATATGTTAGAGAATTATTGGAATGGTTAAGCGAAGGTGAATGACTTGTAAACTGCACTGCTCTATCATTTTTTGGATGAGCAGCGTTTTTGAATCTGTTCGTATTGATAATACTATTGTAGGTGAATAATAAGCAAATTGGTAAGGCGTGAACATCTTTTCCATAAAACTTAATATGTTTAATTTCTTAATTAAGATAATACTTTTAGAAATTATTTTACTATTATGATTGTATTAAATATATAAAAGGCAATCATCATTATCTTGTTTGTAAAAAAACATGAAATATAACTCTTAAATTTTAGAGTGGGGGGTGGTAAGGTCTTTTTTTCTTTGGAATCGTTAAGAAGGTCAGATTAAACTTTATTGAAGCTACAGAACCTAAAGAGACAGTCGCTTTCTTGAAAAGATCAGAGGTAAACAATATGCGTGAGATTTTGGATCATTTTGATATGCCATTGAATAAAAAGAGTTCTGTTCAAAATCTTTCATGTCAGCCATTACCAAAACGATTTTATAAACAAGTAAAAATTTCTTGTGAGGAAGGAGGCTTTACTCTCTTATTAGATGAACGTCCTGTAAAAACGCCCGCAAGGCGTCATTTTCATGTGCCAACACAAGTGTTTGCTGAATTTGTTGCTCAAGAATTTGAGAGTCAAAAGCACGTTGTTGATCCTGCAAAAATGCCGATGACGCGTCTGGTTAATACTGTTATTGATGGTATCGCTGATGATATGCAGGCTGTATTTGAAGATTTATTGCGTTTTGTTGCATGCGATATGATCTTTTATCGTGCACAAACTCCTACAGAGCTGGTGCAAAAACAATCTAAACAGTGGGATCCTTTATTAGATTGGGCTGAAGAAAAATTGGGTGCACGGTTTTATTTGACAGAAGGGCTGATGCATGTGGAACAATCACCAGAAGCACTTCAAGCCGTGAGCAATTATTTACGTAAAGTTGAATCTCCTTATATGCTTGCTGCACTTCATATGATGACGACCTTAACGGGATCTGCTCTCATTGCTCTTGCGGTCGCTGCGGGCAAGATTGATGTCGATCATGCATGGTCTATTGCCCATTTAGATGAAGATTGGATGATGGAACAATGGGGAATAGATAAAGAAACAATCGCACGTCGTGCTCATAAAAAAGTTGAATTTAATGCTGCTGCTACAATTGTTACAACTTGTTTATAGGGGAAAATCTTTTATTTACGTGCATTCTTTTCGCTCAGAGTATTTTTGTGACTTTTTGAGGATTGGTTTTTACTTTATCAAGTCCAGGAAATATTTCATTGGTTATGGTTAAGAGCGCTTCGTCATTGCCACGGATAAAATACCATTGGTTATCGTGAAGTAGGGCAATAATTTCAGTTTGAATAGAGCATTTTTTTCCAGCATTTGTTGTGGTTACAAGCTCCACGGGTATAACAAAATAAGGGGTACCATTATCAAGGGTACCTTCACGTTTTTGTTTTTGATCAATGTTGATCGTTTCAATCTTGTAACTTTCTGCCAACCGTTCTATTTGGCTTTTCATGATTTGTAGAAATTGTGATTGATTAAGATTTTTTTTGGCGGTTAAGCGGTTGATGACTTGGGGAGGAATAGCATTTAAGATGGCATTTGCATCGGCATTTTTAAGTGCTTTACTATAAGCAGATGTTGCTTTCTCAAGAGTTGTAAGTTTTTGGTTGGTTATTGTATGTGCTTTAGTTGTTGATGTGATAAAGACAATGCATAAAAGAACGGGAACGAGAAAACAAATTCGCGGCATTAGAAACCTTTGTTAATTCATTTGAAGAGATTCAACACATTATAAAGGAAAAGCGGACGAGCAAAAAGCCTCTTGCGCTTTTGCATGAGACGAATATCCACAAAAATGGAGGCTTTTGCCTCCATTTTAAATACCAAAAGAGTGCGTACTGATTGTTTAAACGGAATAGTACATATCAAATTCAATAGGATGAGGCGTTGTTTCGTAGCGCAAAACTTCTTGCATCTTTATTTGAATGAAGGAATTAATCTGATCATCATCAAAAACATCGCCAGCTTTAAGAAAGCCACGATCTTTGTCGAGTGCTTCAAGTGCTTCACGCAAACTTCTTGAAACGGTAGGGATGTCTTTGAGTTCTTTTAAGGGAAGATCATAAAGGTCTTTATCCATAGCATGTCCAGGGTGAATTTTGTTTTTGATACCGTCAAGACCAGCCATTAAGAGAGCGGAAAATGCCAAATAGGGATTGGCTGTTGGGTCTGGAAAACGTACTTCTACACGTTTTGAGTTTGGTGAGGAACTCATTGGAATACGGCAAGATGCGGAACGATTACGTGCAGAATAGGCAAGAAGAACAGGAGCTTCATAACCAGGAACCAAACGTTTATAGGAGTTTGTGGATGGGTTGGTAAAAGCATTTATTGCTTTTGCGTGCTTAATAACACCACCGATAAAAAACAGACAGGTTTCTGATAGTCCGGCATATTCATTTCCTGCAAAAATGGGTTTGCCATCTTTCCAAATGGAGAAGTGAACATGCATTCCTGACCCATTATCACCAAAAACTGGTTTTGGCATGAAGGTTGCTGTTTTTCCATAACTGTTTGCTATTTGATGCACGACATATTTAAAAATTTGCATCTTGTCAGCCTCGCGAACGAGTGTATCAAAACGAATACCCAATTCATGTTGGCCTGCTGCTACTTCGTGATGGTGTTTTTCGACCTGTACCCCCATATCTTTGAGTGCTGTGAGCATTTCAGAACGCATATCTTGGCAAGAATCAATCGGCGGAACAGGAAGGTAACCTCCCTTCATTCGTGGGCGATGTCCTAGATTGCCTGTTTCATATTCCATATCATCATTAGAAGGAAGTTCACTTGAATCGAGTTTAAATCCTGTGTTGTAAGGGTCTGTTTTATAGCGCACATCATCAAAGATAAAAAACTCCGCTTCTGGACCTACATTGATTGTATCTCCAATGCCTAAAGATTTCATATAAACTTCGGCCCTTTTGGCGATAGAACGAGGATCTCTACGATAAAACTCTCCAGAGACAGGATCAAGTACGTCACAAAATATGACTAAAGTAGATTGAGCAAAAAAAGGATCAATATGTGCTGTTCCAGGATCTGGCATTAAAACCATGTCAGATTCATTAATTGTTTTCCAACCAGCAATTGAAGAACCATCAAACATGACACCATCACTAAAAGTATCCTCGCTGATCTCTGCGATATCCATTGTAATGTGATGCAATTTTCCTCGTGGATCAGTAAAACGTAAATCAACAAAACGGATTTCGTTGTCTGTAATCTGTTTGATAATATCTGATGCGGTTGTCATATTCAATTTCCTTAATGTGACGTTGAGGTAGATAAAAAAGTAAATTTTCTCGTTATTTATTAAAGAGCATCGATACCGGTTTCGTCCGTGCCTATACGAATTGCATCATCAATGGAAAAGACAAATATTTTTCCATCTCCTATATGTTTGGTTTGAGCTGCTTTACGTATTGCATCAACAGTTTGTTCTAGTTTGTCATCGGACACGACAATTTCGATCTTTACTTTAGGTAGAAAGTCAACAACATATTTCGTGCCACGATAAAGTTCTGTATGTTCCCTTTGACGACCAAAACCTTTCGCTTCTGTTACTGTAATACCATGTAATCCAATTTTTTGAAGCGCTTCTTTCACTTCATCAAGTTTGAAAGGTTTTATAATGGCTTCAATTTTTTTCATGCTGAAATTATCTCCAACGTTATTTTGTCTTTTTAGACTGCATCACATTATATTGGCAACTGTAAGATGTCCAACAGATAGTTTGTGCACAAAAAGTCATAAATGATGACACTATATACTCTTGGAGGAGAACTTTTTTGTATAATAAAGTGAAATATTATTGTTTTGGAAAAAGCTTACTATCCTTGTAAACGAATCAAAATAATATAATAAGAGTATTTGGTTTCTTTTTTGTTATATAATGCCTTTATTTATAACAATAATTAGACGTTTCCCATATTGAGTGAGGAATTCTAATAACGTAAGATTTTCTCATTTTAGATCTTCTTATAGTAAATCAATCAAATTATATCTTTGTTTATCAAGAGATACGAGCGTGTGGATAAAAATATTTGAAAAAAGGACTAAAAATGCCTTTTATGAAAGCTTTCGATAACCAAAGGTTGTTGCAATATTAAAGGGTATGGATGGGACAATATTGGAAAAGAGTGTGATGATGCCGATTACGCTCCTTCATAGATGATGGTGTATAATAATCAATTTCCCATTCTCGGGTGATGTCGTGAAATGGGCTTAGGGAGTGTTGAGAAATATTTCTTTGAAACAGATGTGTGAATTGGCAACGCAAATATATTCCGTTTGGGGTGTTGTGTCCCTTCGTGAGGAATGTAATCCCATTAAAGAATGCGATAAACAAAAGCGTGAAGCAATGCGCAATCTTCATTATTTAAACAATATTGCTGCGGATGCTTTTGAAAGCCGTCAAGATGAATTAAAAGAAGATGTTAAATATGGGAATTGGGTTATACCCTTAAAACTTCGTATTCTGCCAAAATTAGGCTGTCTGGTCGTTTCAGCTATAAACAAAACAGAGAATAAATATGCAATTATGCGCGCATTCTTATTTGGCAATACGACAACTGAAACAGCTTATAAAGCGCTAAATTGTTTTTAGTCTTTGCTTCAAACATGTTGCACCACTGGAATTAGGTGTTGGTTTACAAGTAATAATAAAAGTACAGGCTTTGTTAGTATGCTGTATTTTACAATGGAAAGCGTTTCTAAGAATTGGAATTATAAAGAGATGGGCGCAGTAAAACATCTTTTAGAAATTTTCCTGTATAGGAAGCGGGAACCTTAATGATGTCTTCTGGGCGTCCAATTGCAACAATTTCGCCACCGCGATCTCCACCTTCTGGTCCCAAATCAATAATCCAGTCGGCTGTCTTTATAACATCAAGGTTATGTTCAATGACGATGACTGTGTTACCTTGCTCGACTAGTTCATGAAGCACTTCAAGAAGTTTGGAAATATCGTGAAAATGTAAACCTGTTGTCGGTTCATCCAAAATATAGAGTGTACGTCCCGTTGTTTTACGAGAAAGTTCTTTCGCAAGTTTTACACGTTGTGCCTCCCCACCAGAAAGTGTGGTTGCTTGCTGTCCTACTTTTATGTAACCCAATCCTACTTTAATGAGAGTTTCCATTTTATTATGAATAGCGGGAATAGCTTGGAAAAATTCCTCTGCCTTTTCAATTGTCATATCCAAAATATCGGCTATAGACTGTCCTTTGAATTTTATTTCTAGTGTTTCTCGGTTATAGCGTTTTCCTTTACAGACATCGCAAGTAACATAGACATCAGGTAAAAAGTGCATTTCAATTTTGATGACTCCATCGCCTTGACATGCTTCGCAGCGTCCTCCTTTAACATTAAATGAAAAACGCCCAGCTTTATAACCGCGCGCTTTTGATTCTGGAAGATCGGCAAACCACTCACGAATCGGTGTAAAAGCGCCTGTATAGGTTGCGGGATTAGAGCGTGGAGTGCGTCCAATAGGGGATTGGTTGATATCGATGACTTTATCAAGAAATTCTAACCCTTCAATTTTATCATAGCTGGCGGGGTTGTGATGAGAGCCCATGATATGATGTGATGCTGCTTTGAAAAGCGTTTCAATAAGAAATGTTGATTTTCCTCCTCCAGAAACACCGGTTATGCATGTGAATGTTCCAAGAGGAATGTTCGCATTGATATTTTTGAGGTTATTGCCTTTTGCGCCAATGACTTTAAGTGTTTTCGTTTTTGATATTTTGCGTCGCTCTGTCGGCATTCTAACAGCCATTTTTCCTGCAAGGTATTGGCCTGTAAGAGAGGCTGAATTTTCTATAATTTCCTGCGGTGTCCCTTGCGCTATGATTTCTCCACCATGAACGCCCGCGGCAGGGCCCATATCGACAACATAGTCTGCCGTGAGAATAGCATCTTCATCATGTTCAACAACAATAACTGTATTGCCAAGATTGCGCAAATGGCGCAGCATTTCCAAAAGGCGTTCATTATCGCGTTGGTGTAAACCGATAGATGGTTCATCTAAAATATAAAGAACGCCTGTAAGACCAGAACCAATTTGGGATGCTAACCGAATGCGTTGGCTTTCTCCCCCTGAAAGTGTTCCTGAATTTCGAGACAAGGTAAGATATTCCAATCCTACATGATTTAAAAAAGCCAAGCGTTCGCGAATTTCTTTTAAAATACGTACGGAGATATTACGTTGTTTTTCTGTGAGATATTGATGAACATTGGCAAACCAATCATCTGCTTTTGAGATGGAAAGATCTGATATTTGCCCAATATGCATTCCATTGATTTTTACAGCAAGTGCTTCTGGTTTTAAACGATAACCATGACAAGCTGGGCAGGGCGAAGAAGACATATAGCGTTCGATTTCTTCTCGAGACCAAG
Organism: Bartonella sp. TT121SHDZB; assembly: GCF_042193415.1. Lineage (NCBI taxonomy): Bacteria > Pseudomonadati > Pseudomonadota > Alphaproteobacteria > Hyphomicrobiales > Bartonellaceae > Bartonella > Bartonella sp. TT121SHDZB. Next base: position 34,118 of record NZ_JBHILR010000011.1, read on the forward strand.
CAGAATCGGTTTCTTTCCAGCGTCTCTCCATATTAGGGATAATTCCTTCAAAAGGTTGGGTCGTTTTATGCGAACCAGAATGATTTTTATAAATAAAAGAAATTTCATCTCTTTTTGTACCGTAGAGAATAGCTTGTTGTGCTTCATTAGAGAGTTCACACCATTGATCTGTGAGTTTGAAACCGTAAGCTTTTCCTAATGCTTCTAAGGTTTGTTTATAGTAAAGTGAATCTGATTTAGCCCAAGGGGCAATGGCGCCATTCTTGAAGGTAAGATTTTTATTGGGCACAATTTTCAGTGGATCTATTGCTTTTTTGATGCCCAGTCCATCGCAGAGAGGACAGGCGCCAAAAGGATTATTGAACGAAAAAAGGCGTGGTTCGATTTCAGGGATAGAGAAACCCGATACAGGGCAGGAAAATTTTTCTGAAAAAATGATCCGTTTGTGTGTATCATTTTTTGATTTATGAGCAGATTCTTTTGTCGTTTCTTTTTGTGTCAAGGGTTGGTCTGCCATTTCAGCAATGGCAAGTCCATTGGCTAGTTGTAAACAGGTTTCTATACTATCAGCCAAGCGAGAGGTGATATCTTTCTGTACAACAATGCGGTCTACCACGACATCGATGTCGTGTTTATATTTTTTATCCAGAGGTGGAATGTCAGGGATTTCATAAAATTTGCCATCAACTTTAGCGCGTTGAAATCCTCTTTTTAAAAGTTCTGTTAGCTCTTTTTTATATTCTCCCTTTCGTCCTCGCACTAAGGGTGCCATAATAAAAATTCGCATTCCTTCTGGTAAGGACATAATTTGATCCACCATTTGGCTTACTGTCTGGCTTTCAATAGGAAGTCCTGTTGCAGGAGAATGAGGAATGCCAATACGAGCAAAGAGAAGGCGCATGTAGTCATGGATTTCAGTAACAGTGCCTACTGTTGAACGAGGATTGCGGCTGGTTGTTTTTTGTTCAATGGAGATAGCTGGAGAGAGACCGTCTATGCGGTCGACATCGGGTTTTTGCATGACTTCCAAAAATTGGCGTGCATAAGCTGAAAGGCTTTCGACATAGCGGCGTTGTCCTTCAGCGTAAATTGTATCAAACGCTAAGGATGATTTCCCTGATCCAGAAAGTCCTGTTATAACGATGAGTTTGTCACGAGGCAGATCAAGATCAATATTTTTAAGATTATGCTCACGTGCACCGCGAATGGAGATATATTTTTGATGAGTCATACTTTATCCTTGGCATATGTGGCAAAAATTGAGCACCTAAAATGGAATAAAACTGTTTTTTTAGAATTACAATGCGTTTAACTGCTTTAATGCAAAAGGAAGGTATAAGTTTTGTGAAAAAAATACAAATGAGCAGCTTTTTATTCTCTCGTGGTGGAATAAACTATGTGTTTTTCTCATCTTTTGTTATAATTACACTGAATACAGTATTAGGAAAGGATAGCAATACCCATATTGATGGTCAATTGCGACATGTAAATTGAAGGTCAAGATGGTTATGACTGTTATAGAACAGAGTATTTTACGAATTAAAATTTTGGAGTTTATACGATGGCTGGTAGCCTTAATAAAGTTATTTTGATTGGTAATCTTGGTGCGGATCCTGAAATCCGCCGTTTAAATTCTGGTGATCAAGTGGCAAATCTGCGTATTGCTACTTCAGAAAGTTGGCGCGATCGGAATACAAATGAACGAAAAGAACGCACGGAGTGGCATAGTATTGTTATTTTTAATGAAAACCTTGTCAAAGTTGCAGAGCAATATTTAAAAAAAGGCAGCAAAATTTATATTGAGGGGCAGTTACAGACACGAAAATGGCAAGATCAAAATGGAAATGACCGTTATACAACAGAGGTTGTTTTGCAAAAGTACCGTGGTGAATTACAAATGCTTGATGGGCGGGGAGCTGCGAGCGGGGAGCAAGGAGTAAGTCAAGGCGGGAGTTATAGTGGTGGCTTTGCCGATAGTCATTCAAATCAGAGAAATACTTTTGGTCAAAACAATAATCAATTGGGAGAAAGTTTTTCACACAAATTAGATGATGACGTCCCTTTTTAGGAGTCTTTAAATTGCAGTATTATGATCATTTTATGGTTTGTTTGTTTCAGATTTTTGAAGTTTAGCAAAATAAAAATTGTTCATTATTATTGGTAATTTAAAATATAAATTAATAACATCTTGAAAAATATTGTTAAATTTCTTTTTTGTCATGGGAGAGAAATTAGCATTTTGGTGTATTTTTCGCTATAAATAAAGTGAAATGATTCTTTTTTGAAAGTTTTGAAACTGTGACCGATCTTATTCCACACCCAGAACGTGATGTGCTAACCGGTATTGAACCAATCAGTATTATTGATGAGATGCAACGCTCCTATCTCGATTATGCGATGAGCGTGATTGTTTCACGTGCACTTCCTGATGTTCGTGATGGTCTTAAGCCTGTTCATCGACGTATCCTTCATGCTATGAATGAGATGGGGCTTTCTTTCAATAAGTCGTATCGTAAATCTGCTGGTGTTGTTGGTGAGGTTATGGGGAAATTTCATCCCCATGGTGATGCTTCAATTTACGATGCATTAGTGCGTATGGCGCAGGACTTTTCTTTAAGAAATCCATTAATTGATGGTCAGGGAAATTTTGGTTCCGTTGATGGTGATCCACCTGCGGCCATGCGCTATACTGAGTGTCGTTTAGAAAAAGTTTCAGAAGAACTTTTAGCTGATATTGATAAAGATACTGTTGATTTTCAGGATAATTACGATGGGCGTGAACGTGAGCCGGTTGTCTTACCAGCACGTTTTCCTAATCTTTTGGTCAATGGATCCGGTGGAATTGCTGTGGGAATGGCAACTAATATTCCGCCCCATAATCTTGGTGAAATTGTTGATGCGTGTATCGCTTTGATTGATAATCCCGATATCACATTCGATAAAATAATTGAAATCGTTCCTGGTCCAGATTTTCCTACAGGGGGCATTATCCTCGGCCATTCTGGTGTTCGTGCAGCTTATGAAACAGGGCGTGGCTCAATTATTATGCGCGCTAAAGTTGAGATCGAAGAAATTCGCAGTGGTCGACAGGCAATCATTGTGAGTGAGATCCCTTATCAAGTTAATAAGGCAACGATGATTGAGAAAATGGCCGAATTGGTGCGTGATAAACGCATTGAGGGAATCTCTGATTTGCGTGACGAATCGGATCGTGATGGATATCGGGTCGTTATTGAGCTGAAGAAAGATGTTGTTGCGGAAGTTGTTTTAAACCAATTATATCGGTATACGCCGCTACAAACTTCCTTTGGTTGTAATATGGTTGCTTTGAATGGAGGAAAACCCGAACAGATGACGTTGCTTGATATGCTTCGTGCATTTGTTTCTTTTCGGGAAGAAGTCGTCAGTCGGCGAACAAAATATCTTTTGCGTAAAGCGCGTGAACGGGCCCATGTTTTGGTTGGTCTTGCCCTTGCTGTTGCCAATATTGATGAAATTATAGCGCTTATTCGCAAAGCTCCTGATCCGCAGACAGCACGTGCACAGTTAATGGAGCGACGCTGGCCGGCGATGGATGTTGCGCCTTTGATTAAACTTATTGATGATCCTCGTCATATTATTCATGAGGATGGTACTTATAATCTCTCTGAAGAACAGGCGCGTGCTATTTTAGAATTGCGTTTGCAACGATTGACAGCCCTTGGGCGTGATGAAATCGCTGATGAATTGAATAAAATTGGCGTGGATATCGCTGACTATCTTGAGATCTTGGCATCACGCGTACGCATTATGTCTATTGTTAAGGATGAGTTGAGTGCTCTTCGTGAGGAATTTGCAACGCCGCGACGTACCGTATTTGGTTTTGGTAGCGCTGAGATGGAGAGTGAAGATCTGATCGCACCAGAGGATATGGTGGTAACGGTAAGCCATAGTGGCTATATTAAGCGTGTGCCTCTTAATACCTATCGTGCACAGCGACGTGGTGGTAAGGGGCGTTCTGGTATGTCCACGAAGGATGAGGATTTTGTAACGCGGTTGTTTGTGGCCAATACGCATACTCCGGTTCTTTTCTTTTCATCACGTGGGATTGTTTATAAGGAAAAAGTTTGGCGATTGCCGCTGGGGACACCCCAATCGCGTGGGCGGGCTTTGATCAATATGCTTCCTTTACAACAAGGTGAGCGTATTACAACGATTATGCCTTTGCCTGAAGATGAAGCGAGCTGGAGTGCATTAGATATTATGTTTGCGACAACACGTGGAACTGTGCGTCGTAATAAATTATCAGATTTCGTTCAGGTTAATCGTAATGGTAAAATTGCGATGAAACTTGATGAAGAAGATGAAATTCTTTCTGTTGAAACCTGTACAGAACATGATGATGTTGTTCTAACAACAGCCAATGGACAATGTATCCGTTTTCCAGTTATAGATGTTCGCGTCTTCGCGGGGCGTAATTCTGTGGGGGTTCGTGGTATCAATTTGGCTAAAGGTGATAAAGTCATTTCGATGACAATTTTAGAGCATGTCGAGGCGACGTCCATTGAGCGTTCTGCTTATATTAAACGTGTAATAAATGAACGGCGTGCTTCTGGTGCAGATGCTGATGTTGAAGATGTTATAACTCTTGATGAAGAAGATGGGGGTGCTGAAACAGAGTTAACAGATGAACGTTATGCAGAACTTCATACACATGAACAAATGCTTTTGACAGTGAGTGAGTTTGGTTATGGTAAACGCTCTTCTTCCTATGAGTTCCGGATTTCGGGACGTGGCGGAAAAGGGATTCGTGCAACAGATCCATCTAAAACAGCTGAAATTGGTAAATTAGTAGCGGCTTTTCCGGTGAAAGCGCAGGATCAAATTATGTTGGTATCAGATGGGGGACAACTTATTCGTGTCCCTGTTGAGGGAATTCGTACTGCTGGGCGCTCAACTAAGGGTGTTACAATTTTTAATACAGCCAAAGGTGAAAGAGTCGTATCGGTTGAACGTATTTCTGAACCTGAAGATGATACGAATTCATTAGATGATGAAGGTGAGAAGCATTCTGATACAGTTGATATGAGCGAAGAAAAATAATTTTGAAGAGGAAGGAGTAAAGTCATGAAAATTGCTCTTTACGCAGGTTCTTTTGATCCTCTTACAAACGGTCATCTTGATGTTTTAAAAGGGTGTTTTGTGTTAGCTGATAAGGTGGTCGTCGCTATAGGCATACAGGGTAACAAAAAAGCACTCTTTAGCTTTGAAGAGCGTGTTGGTTTTATTACCCAAGTAGGGAAAGACTTTTTCGGTGCAGATTTTAATCGGTTACAGGTTCTTTCATTTAATAACCTTCTCATTGACAAGGCACGTGAAGTTGGTGCTTCATTTCTCATTCGCGGATTGCGTGATGGTACTGATCTTGATTATGAAATGCAAATGGCAGGGATGAATGGCATTCTGGCTCCTGAATTGCAAACTGTTTTTTTGCCGGCAAGTGTTTCTGGGCGTGCGATAACCTCTACATTGGTTCGTCAAATTGCCTCTATGGGAGGTGATGTGACACCATTTGTGCCGCCCAATATTGCACAAGCTTTGCGCTCGAAATTCCAGTCTTTAGAGGAGAATAATTGTGTCTCGTAGAATTTTTGCTGTTTTGATATGTGTGTTTTGTTTTTTTTCATTGTCCGCTGTCGCTGGTAATCCTAGCCCAGCAAGTGATGCAAGCCTTCTTGTTTTATCTCTCAAAGATGGTGATGTCATTATTCGTCTGCGTCCTGATTTGGCGCCAAAGCATGTTGCGCAAATCAAAAGATTAACAGAGGAGGGGGCCTATAATAATGTTGTGTTTCATCGCGTTATTCCTAATTTCATGGCGCAAACTGGTGATGTAGAATTTGGAAAAAAAGGCAGTAGAGATTTTGATTTGAAACGCGTTGGTATGGGGGGCTCAAATTATCCCAATATACCGGCAGAGTTTTCAAAGCAGCCGTTTAAGCGTGGTACAGTTGGGATGGCACGGTCACAAGATCCGGATTCCGCGAATTCTCAATTCTTCATTTGTTTTGATGATGCTTCTTTTTTAAACGGTCAGTATACGGTTGTTGGAGAGGTTATAAAGGGAATGGATGTTGTTGATAAAATAAAAAAAGGTACGACAAGTAATAATGGATCTGTAAAAAATCCTGATGTTATTAATGCTGCTACTTTACAAGTTGAAAAATGAATCAAGGGAGCTTTCCATATGGCTGAGAATAAAAATCCAGAGAATACTTTAATTCTTGAAACAACAAAGGGCAGAGTTGTTATTGAGCTTTTTGCTGATTTAGCACCTTGTCATGTTGCACGTATTAAAGAACTCGCCCGTGAAGGTGCTTATGATAATGTTATTTTCCATCGTGTTATTGATGGTTTTATGGCGCAAACAGGGGATGTACAATTTGGAAAAAAAGATAGTGATAAATTCGATTTATCACGTGCTGGTATGGGGGGAGCAGAAAAACCAAATTTAACAGCAGAGTTTTCAAATTTTTCTCATAAGCGTGGTACAGTTTCTATGGCACGGAGTCAGAATCCAAATTCTGCTAACTCTCAGTTTTTTATTTGTTTTGCAGATGCTCCGTGGCTTGATCGTCAATATTCCATATGGGGGCAGGTTGTTGAAGGTATGGAAAATGTTGATAAAATTAAACGTGGTGAACCTGTTGTAGAGCCCGATGCAATTACCAAAGCTGTTATTGCTGCGGATGTAGAGTAGTATAAATTATACTAATTTCAATTGTAAGTTTCTAAGAAAAAAATATTCTTTTCTGATCAATAAAGGCACACGAAACTCTTTTGTAGTATCACGCTTTACCTTTTATAATTTCGAGCTAAGCATTGTCCATATATTTCCTTCAATCGGATCTTCCTGAAGAATATAACGCAAAGGATTTGTAAAATACCTGTCAAAATAAGAAAACGTAAAGTCTGTTGTATTATGGTTGTTGTTTGGCAAAGTGTTTTATAAAAAATTCGGCATTTCTCTTCAATCCATTGCCGCTCTTAATGGTTTTATGATGTTACTTTCTTAAGAGAGCGTGTGCTTTTGTTTTCTGCTCGTAAATCAACATCCAATTCTAATGCAGAAGCATGTTTGAAACACATATTAAGACAGATAAGAGCTTTACTAGCTCATCCAGTTTTCTTAGCAAAGTGGAAAACCAGCATTTATATATATTGGCGTAATCTTTAAAATAAGAAGACAGTTTAATCTTAGAAGAATATAAAGGTACAGAAGTGAAACAAATGGCTAGTCTTGCCATCTCTTTTTTAATTCAACTTTACTTTTTTTAAGTATCTAACGCAATATCTTTTAAATAATGAAGATTATGCATGGACTTACGCTTTTATTTTTCTCGTTTTTTAATAGAGGAATGCTCCAAACGGAATACACTTGTGTTGCGTATTTACGTGTTTTTTAAGAAGCATTTCTTAGTACATATTAACATTCACTTCCACGATGACATTCATGGCGTGTATAGTTTTAAAGCTATAAATAGTATAAAATCTATTATGCACCACCACCTTTAAAGCTTGTGAAGGAACAAACGGGTACCATCATATGCTTTTTCAGCCTCTAATGTTACGATAGAGTTTTGGGTATTTGAGAATCTTTACAAAAAGCATTTTTAGTTTTTTAAATTATTTTTATTTACACGTTAATTTCTTTTGTGAATTATCTCCAATGTCAAGAGCTATCTTAATATTGTGAGTGGATAAATGATTATGCTCATTTGTGCTGTTATTAAGCGTGAGGATCGCAGTGCCCAATAGATGAAAAATTTTTATCTGTAAAAGTTAAAGAATATTGTAAGTTGTACAATGCGTTCAGAATTTTCTTTTGTGCGCACAAAGTTATTGCTTATGGAAGTATGTGAGGATGAAATTATTGTGATAATAATTTTGCAGTTCTGTTAAGGTTTTAGTGCGTTAAGCGTAGGTATTTTGAGGTGTGATATTATAAGGATTTTACTCTTTTTCTGGAGCTAGATTATCACTTTTATTATGGTGATTTCTTAACAAGAAATGTTCTTTTATCTCGTTTAATTTTTTATGCTGGGTACAATATTGAGCGAATCAAGAATTAATTCATAAAATTTATAACAATGTTCGTAAGGGAGATACCTTTTCTCTTTACTATAGAGATATGCATTGATGGAATCAAAAAGACGAGAGTTATGATAAAGACATTTCATTATAGAAAAATTGCTCAAGATGGGTATGCACGTCGAGGCGAAATTATAACGGGGAGAGGGGGCGTCCGTACACCCGCATTCATGCCAGTTGGGACGGCAGGAACCGTTAAAGCTATGTATATGGATCAAATACGTGATCTTGGTGCAGATATCATTTTGGGGAATACTTATCATTTAATGTTACGTCCAGGAGCTGAACGTGTTGCGCGTTTGGGAGGATTACATGAATTTTCACGCTGGAGCGGGCCTATTTTAACCGATTCTGGTGGCTTCCAGGTTATGTCATTGGCGGGAATCCGTAAAATTACTGAACAAGGTGTGATTTTTCGCTCTTACATTAATGGAGCCTACTATGAAATGAGTCCAGAACGTTCTATCGAAATTCAAGGACTTCTTGATGCGGATATTCAGATGCAATTGGATCAATGTATTGCATTACCTGCCACTGAAAAAGAAATGGAAGAAGCTATGGAACTTTCATTGCGGTGGGCGCAACGTTGTAAAACGGCTTTTGGAGATCAGCCAGATAAAGCATTGTTTGGGATTGTTCAAGGTGGTGATAATATGAAACTGCGTGAACGTTCTGCTCAAGCATTAAAAGAAATGGATTTAAAAGGTTACGCTATTGGAGGGCTTGCTGTTGGTGAGCCGCAGAGTGTTATGACAGCAGTATTGGATACTACTTGTCCGATTTTACCAGAGGATAAACCACGCTATCTTATGGGAGTAGGGACACCTGATGATATTTTACAAAGTGTTGCTCGTGGTGTTGATATGTTTGATTGTGTTATGCCAACGCGTGCAGGACGTCATGGTTTAGCTTTTACCCGCTTTGGTAGAATTAATTTGCGTAATGCGCGTTATGCAGAAGATCCCCATCCTCTTGATCCACAGTCACTTTGTCCAGCAGCAAATGATTATAGTTGTGCTTATTTGCATCATTTGATTAAATCTGGTGAATCTCTTGGGGGGATGTTGTTGACTTGGAATAATCTTTTTTATTATCAGCAACTGATGCAGGGAATTCGTGATGCTATTGAAGAAGGCTGTTATGCTGATTTTTGCGCTGAAACGCGTGCTCTATGGGCACAAGGACGCTAAAATATTAATCGTACTATAGTACTTCATTTTTTTATTGAATTTATTCTCGCATTTACAAATTTAGCTAAAAATATGAAATTAGAAATATCTTCCAAAATTATAAAACTCCACTATCTTAAGATATAACAGTGCGGTTTTATAAGGACACATATTCTTGTTCTAATTACTAGTTAAAAACAGAAACTGTTACTCCGGTACGCGCTACCTGATCCGGAGAAAAACAGTTTTTCTGTTTCTGATTACTGTTTACAGCAACAATGTTAATGAGGCGTTAGCGAACTCTTAAAGAAGTATGAAAATTGTATTTTTATGAGCTACTTTGTGTTTTTTATTACTAAAGGTAAAGAATGGATTATATACAATCGAACAGATAAATTTTTAGAAAATTAAAATAAGCTTATAATATTTAAAATGTTATAATTTTATGTTGTTATTATTTTTATATCTTAATATAAATATTATTTACAATATATTTATGTAATATTATTAATATTATAAAACTAAAAAACTATACATTTGATATCATGGAAAATAAATATTAATTAATATATTTATAAAATATAAATAAATATATTAAAACAAAACTTATTATATTTACTTTATGATTTTTTTATAGAATTTATCTGAAAATAATCATAATATATTTGCGTGAATATTTTAATTTACAGATAGTGAGTTAGATATCTGATGCGATTCCTCTGTGAGGGAGGGGGAAAGATGCCTAAAAGAGGATATTTAATAAATCTAGAAACCAAGCACTATTATCATGAGAATTTTTAAAAGACTCTATAATAATTTATAAGAATGGCCTAAAGTTGAAATTATAGCTTATCGATTTGGGGGATCTGCATTTAGGTAGCAAAAATAAAGCAACAATAATTGGGGGAGAAGTTTTATCTTTGTATCAAGATAATGATGAGATATTGTTCACTTGTTTGAAATGCATTATTCAGCAAATTTTAGAATTATTTATAGGGTATAGTATATCGTTGTAAAATAAAGTTTTCACTGTAAAATTTCAACGGCTGAAAAGAGGAGACAAAGTTTATTATCTGGTATATCTGATAGAAATAGGTGAATGTGAATACGTCTATGACCTTGAGGTTTTCAAAGATTTTCCATTAAAGAATCTTACTTAAAACTCCATAAAATGCTTTATATATAAAAATATTTCTAAAACTTTATTGGGGACTATTGGGCATGCGTATAACAATGTTTTGAATTTTTGTTTGTGTGTATTACAGATATTTACAGTTAAAACTCCTATCCAGAAGTGATGATATGAGGGATTCTTATCAACAAAAGGTTCTTGTATTGGGAATTGATTCGAGAATACGACGTTTAATAATTTTAGCTCTTGCCGTGGGCAGTTTTGCTATTGGTACTGCAGAGTTTGTTGCAATGGGGCTACTGCCAGAGATGGCACGAAGTTCCTATGTTGATATTCCTACCGCTGGTCAATATATTTCTGCTTATGCATTAGGAGTTGTGATTGGAGCACCTCTTTTAGCTGTGGCAACAGCTCAGGTATCACGCAAAATTGTTTTGATAGGCTTGATGTTTTTTTATGCCTTAGCAAATATTGCTAGTGCCTTTTTTTCTGATTTTAGCATATTAGTAGTATTACGTTTTCTCAGTGGTCTTCCCCACGGAATCTATTTCGGACTTGCGGCTATGGTTGCCTCTTCAATGGTGGAAATGAAAGAACGTTCTAAAGCTGTTGGCTATGTTATGCTTGGCTTAACAATTGCAACCGTTTTGGGAGCACCCAGTGCTACTTGGATTGGTCAACTTATTGGTTGGCAGATTGCTTTTGTCCTTGTGGGGATGATCGCTTTATTATGTTGTTTGCTTATTTGGAATTTTTTTCCTTGTGATTCAAGTTTTCCAAAAACGAATCCTTTGCAAGAAATGGGTGCATTAAAGCAAAAGCAGGTGTGGCTTCTTTTGTTGATGGTGTCGGTGGGAGCGTCAGGATTATTTTCTGTTTTCACTTATATCAAGCCAACATTAATGCATATTTCTGGTGTTTCACTTGAATGGGTACCATTTATTATGCCGTTAGTTGGATTGGGAATGGTGATAGGAAATCTCTTGGGGCCTAAATTAGCTGTTAAAATTGGCATTTCACCGATGATATTTTTCTCTATGCTTTGGAGTGTATTGGTTTTTTTTCTTTTTTTCTTTTTATCCTATGCTCCGTTAACGGCAGCAATAGGATGCTTTTTTGTTGGAACTTCTTTTGCTGCTATGCCTTCTATACAAACAAAAATTATGGATGTTGCATTACAAGGACAGATTTTGGCAGGAGCATTAATGCAGTCTGCTTTTAATATTGCCAATGCTCTTGGTGCAGAATCTGGAGCATTAGTTTTAAAATTGGGCTATAGTTATGAATATACAGCTGTTTTAGGAAGTGTTCTAACTTTGTGTGGATTAATGGTTTTTTGCGTCTCATGGTATATGGAGAAGCATGCTTAATATTTTTCATTTTTAAAATGAAGAAGGTATTGTTATATTTATTTAATTATTGGAATGTCCTGTTGGATTTTTTAACATGCAGTAAGAAATGCGCAGCGCTAATGGAATAGCAAGACAAAATAAAAGACCAATGAGCACTATAAGAAGAGTTTTGGCTGCTAAGATCATTCCTATTGTTCCTCCAGGATTAAATAGTCCGGCAAGATTGGTGATAACTCCGGCTAGAGTTGCACTTAAGGCCGCTGAAAATAGTTGTACAGAGGTAAGGGATTCACTGGCACGTAGAGCATCTTCATCATTTGCACATTGTAAGATCCGTGTGAGCAAATGGGGCCATGCTATGCCCGCACTGATTCCAATAGAAAATAGTGCTAAGCAGATAATAAAAATATATCCAAATGTGGAGACTTTTGTTGGTATGAGCCATAAAAGAATAGCTGTGCCCAACAGTTTTAATAGGGGGGAGTATACAATGATATTGCGAATTTTTTTTGCCGATACACCAGCACTTGAGAGGGATCCACATGTCCATCCTAGGCTCATAAGTGCTGCTATATAACCAGCAATAAGTGGAGCTTGTCCATGAAGCTCTTGAAGAAAAAGTGGAAGATAAAGCTCTATACTGTACACGACTGTTGTCATAACGAGTATTAATGCGTAAACAGAAAAAATTTCAGAAGAGAAAGAAAAGGATTTGCGTGGCAACATAGGATAAAAGCTATATGATTCGATTTTTGCTAGAACAAAGAGAAGACTAAGTCCGATGACTAATCCAAAAATTTTTGCCATTGTCGTGTCCATAGCACCTCCAACAGAAATAATAAAAATCAATAAGGTGAGTGTGAAAAGCTGGAGAAGAGGGAAAGGGGATGTTGGAACATAGTTTTCATTCTTTTTGGGTAAAAATTTAAAGGCTATGAGTGAGAAGAATATAGCTAATGCGCCAATGATCCAAAAAGATGCTCTCCATAGGCCATAATATACAGAAATTCCTCCAATCGCGGGTCCTAACAAGGTTGATATTCCCCACATTCCAGAGATAACACTTAATGCCTGAGACCATAAAGATGGGCTGAAAATAATACGTACCATGGAATAGGATAGAGATAACAAAGAACCACTTCCCAATCCTTGAATAAAGCGTCCTATTAAAAATAATGGCATAGATGAAGAAATGCTGCACAAGAAAGTGCCTAAGGTAAAGATAAGTCCAGAGATAACATAAGCGTTGCGAGGACCTAGTTTCCCTAATATTTTTGTTGCAAGAGAAGTACCTAGGAGTGAAGCTGTAATAAAGACAGTAGCCACCCAAGAATAATATTCATTACCAAGATGATTCATAAGGGAAGGTAAAATAGTAATAACAATATAAACATTGGTAGCGTGTAATACAACACCACCTGTAAATGTTAAAAAGCAAAGACCATTTTCACCCAATAAAAGCGCAGACCAGCTTTGTTTTTTCACCGTTTTTTGCTATTTAATAAAAATTTATCCTCTTCCCACTTATAAGGTACTTCTTTGAATTTGCCAAGAGAAATTCAAAGCTCTAAACAGAGCTTTGAATTTTTAATTTAAGTAATAACTTAATTGTCTATTGCCTTTTTGAGATTCTCGTCAATTTTATCGAGGAAACCTGTTGTAGAAAGCCATTTTTGTTTAGGCCCAATCAAAAGTGCGAGATCTTTAGTCATAAAACCTTCTTCGACGGTTTTAATACAAACTTCTTCCAATGTCGTGGAAAAGTTTTTTAATTTCTCATTGTTATCTAGTTTAGCACGGTGTGCCAGTCCACGCGTCCATGCAAAAATGGATGCAATAGAATTTGTTGATGTTTCTTCACCTTTTTGATGCTGACGATAATGGCGTGTTACGGTGCCGTGTGCTGCCTCTGCTTCAACAATTTTACCGTCAGGTGTCATGAGAACAGAAGTCATCAGACCAAGAGAACCAAAGCCTTGGGCAACAATATCAGATTGGACATCACCATCATAGTTTTTACATGCCCATACGTATCCACCTGACCACTTTAATGCAGAAGCAACCATATCATCAATAAGACGGTGTTCGTAATATAATTTACGGTTGTCAAATTCAGTTTTAAATTCCGTATCGAATATTTCTTGAAATATATCTTTAAAACGACCATCGTAAGCTTTTAGAATGGTATTTTTTGTTGAAAGATAAACTGGAACATTCCGTTGTAGTCCATAATTAAAGGATGCGCGGGCAAAAGCACGAATTGACTCATCAAGGTTATACATAGCCATGGCAACCCCTGCGCTTGGAGCATCAAAAACATCATGTTCAATAACTTGATTGTCATCACCTACAAATTTAATACTTAATTTCCCTTTGCCTGGAAATTTAAAATCTGTTGCCTTGTATTGATCGCCAAAAGCGTGACGTCCGATAATAATTGGCTTTGTCCAGTTAGGAATAAGGCGAGGGACATTTTTACAGATAATGGGTTCGCGAAAAATGACTCCTCCTAAAATATTGCGGATTGTACCATTAGGTGATTTCCACATTTTTTTTAGGTTAAATTCTTTAACGCGTGCCTCATCAGGTGTGATGGTTGCGCATTTTATACCAACCCCATATTTTTTGATAGCATTGGCAGAATCAATTGTTACTTGATCATTGGTTGCATCACGATTTTCGACGGAAAGATCATAATATTTTAGATCAATGTCGAGGTAGGGATGGATTAATTTATCTTTAATATATTTCCAGATGATGCGGGTCATCTCATCCCCATCAAGTTCAACAACGGGGTTTTCTACTTTGATCTTTACCATTAGAAATCCTTTTTTTTTTAAGCGATACGACTTTATAGCACTTTCAAGTTTATAATGAAAAGTAAAAACAAGGGAAAAAAGCATTCAAATATGAGCTTTTAGAATATATTCTCAATAGAGTGTAAAATTTTGTTGGAGGGTTTAATCTTTGAAAAGAAGTGATGTGTTTGCAAATCTATAATTATTCTATGATTGATGAAGAATCTGTTTAATGGATAAGGTAGTTAGATCAGAGGGGGTGGGGATTATGCATTTTTATTATCAGAGATTCCATTTAATAAGTTGATCGTATTCTGAATTATAGTTTCTTGATTTGTTGTGTTAGGTGAATAAGAAACTATTTTTATATTGCTATTCCAATTCTAAGATTATGGTCTGTTTGTTTATAAAAAGTTTAATGTGATAACAAAGGCACTGTAATTAGAAATGCTTCATATAAAATGCGTTTGGGATAAACTTCAGTTTTGAAGGTTGGAAAAAACGTATAAATGATGCGGCTGGTTTTAATTTAAAAACTAACAGCATACGCAAGAATATGATTTATAAAATTACCGTATCGCGCGTTAGAATCCTCTAATTCTTATTAATATTTTATCGATTCTTATTGTTATTAACTGTGCGCAGTAAAGTACCATCCTCGAAATGTAACAAAGGAATTAATCACCTAATGATTAATGATTCTTGTATCCTTTTTACGAAGAGATACCTTTTAAAATCTTATTCTCTCGTTTTTATTTATGCATCCCTCATAAAAAAAACAAATAAAATGAATATATTGCACATAAAGAAAGAATGATGGTACGCCCAAGGGGCGGGTATAGAGTAAATAAAATCAAAGAATTATATAGAATATAAGGGAATTAATGAATTTTGATTCTATTACATTTTTTTGTCTCTATCCCTAACTTTTTTGGAGCTTTTTTATAGCTTCAAGAGCTAGTCTTTTACGATCTGCACTCTTTGTATAAAGGGATGCCATTTGATCTTCTGTCCAGCCAAAAATTGCTTTCAATTGTGATACTGTTGCTCCAGAATTAGCTGCACGTGTTGCGGCTAATTTTCTTAATCCATGCGCCGATTTTTTAATTCCAGCCGCATTACAAGCGTCTCTAAATGCATTACCAAAGCTTTCTTTGGTGAATTTTTGATTCACTTTACTACAGATAAATGTTTTTTCTCCAATAGGACCAATTTCAAGTGTTTTTGCTAGTTCCGGTAAAATAGGAAGAAAAACATCTGTTTGAAATTTACTTTTTTCTGTCTTGAGATGAATGATATTATCTTTGACATCGTTCCAACCAATGCGGACCGCATCACCACGACGCAAGCCCGTATATAAAAGAACATCAATCCAGACACGTTCATGGGTACCATGATGCCATCTTTGATAATATTTTTCGACATCTTCTTCTGTCCAAACAGGAAATCCCTCTTTGTTTTTGAGGGGGGGTCTTTTTATTCCTAAAGCTGGATTATTTCCCAAAAGACCTTGATCAATCGCCCAATTAAAAAGTCCATTAAGGGCTTTCAGAAAATTTCTAGCCATTGCTGGTGTTTCTTTACGCCGTTCAACACCGGCTATGATATGTTTCTTTTCAATTGCTTGGTATGGAATGTTTCCTATGGTATCACATACCTTCATAAGGATGAGTTCTTTTTGTTTTTGGGTGACTTTAGAAAGGCTATGCCAATTGGAGCTGTTAAAGTATTGTTTAAATAGCCATGCAAATGACCCTTCAACAAGTTTACCAGTTTTTGATTTAGGAAGTATAAGCCCTTGTAACTCGGCAAGTGCGCTTTTGTAGTTATCAACAAACTCTTGCGTTCCATAGGTACCGCGTATTCTAATGCGTTTGCCATGACCAATACGTACATACCATACAATTTTGCCATGTTGAGTAATTTGTTTAACGAGATGAGGAGGACGTGGTTTAGGCATGGTATTTTACATCTTAGAGAGTGCGGTTTCGTAATATTCATTCTTTGACAAATCTAAAAGTTTGTCTGGGTGGTTAACTGAATTTGGTATTGGAATATCGGATTTAAGATAGATAAGCAGTTCACCAGTAGGTTTGATTTCTACGAGTTCACAACCTTGTTTTTTAGCTTCTCTTAAAGCGCGTGCAATGGCTGGTTGCGTTATAGCAGCTGGACGAGGCGCCATATCTTTTCTCCTTACATTGAGATGCAATTCACGTGTGGCGTGAATCACGCATTACTTGAAAGTGTTAAGAAGGGGGGGGTGCTCGTAGATATGCGGGGAACAAAACACCCCCATAAGGTTAAGCAGCTTTTGTTGAGAGTTGTTGTATCTCTCGTTCTATCTCTGCTAAAAAGGTTTCAACAGCTTGATTGATCTGTTCAATTTGTTGATCATCACGGAGAACACGCTTGACTTTCATGCGCAAGTGAAAGAATTCCCCCGTAAAACGTGGGTCATAGCTTACGAAATCACACCATTTTCGTTCTGTACAAGCCATTTGGAATTGCATTTGTGCGTGATATTCTGGTTTGATTTCGTCACCTATCCAAAAGCGCATATGTGTTACTGATCTCGGGCATTTGACTTCGATTAAACCGTCTTCTCCAATGAGACCATCGGGGCTAGCCCCCGCCATTTCTATTGTGGGGTGTTGGATAAAGCCGCATTTTGTTATATTGGCATCATAAATGAAGCCATATTCTCTCAAGGCATCATCTTCATGTTCGATACCCCATCTCATATCTTCAGTTTCATAATAGGGGCTTGTTTCTCTTGTTAAACGTTCTGTTATGAGTTTGATTTTGTAGTCTTCATATTTGCTCGTAGGCAATCCTTTTGTAGTTTTATTGAGTATGTTGTAAATATTTGATGCGGTGACTTTACCCAAGCGCGCTTGGAACCATTCTGCTGTTCTTTGTTCCATCTCACACCGCCGTTCTTTGTTCTTGTGGTGCATATTCTATATCTTGGACGTGAATATATTCGGCATCTTGTATAGGCGCCTCTATTTGCTTTTGTTGTAGGAAAGATTGTTCTTTTTCATGCTGTCTCTTTTGCAAAACATCCAAAATCCTTTGTGCTACTTCATCAGGAAGATCTTCAAGCTTTTGGACTCGTCCATACTCAAGGACTTTTTCCTCTTCTGTTTGAGTGATGTTTATTAATTGTTTGATTTGCGTAAGCACATCATAAGAAACTAACTTTGTTTGTAGGTTATGGTTTGTTTCATTGATACGTTTTGCTTCATCTTCTTCATAAATACCGGAAAGCCCGAAAGCATAGCGAGCACATTGTATAGTGGCTTTATGGCGTAACATACGTGCTGGATATTTTTTCCAAGGTTCACTTTTGTCTTGTTCGCATTCTTTGAGATATTCGGTGACTTCGATAGGGTCTTTAATGTCTTTGAGACGAATAGCACATTTGATAGCAATGATATTCCCATTCTCATTGAGTTGATCTTGAAAGGTCATACCATCAAAGTCAGGATTTGATTTGATGATCTTTATCCACCCATCAATAGAAACAACGGGTATGATGCCGCCGCCTTTTTTAGGGAATGCATAGATTTCTTTTGTTAAAGGGTTAAGTCCATAAGTATTGGCAACAAAAAGAAAAACGGCAAATTCTGCATCAGTGATGACATTAGCATTTTTATCTCCAATACAAGTTTTTATGATTGTGGTTCGAAATTCTTCAGCAGAAAATCCATATTTTCCTGCCATTTCTTTTAAAAAAGTAGAATTTGTCATGTTGATTTCCTACATTGTGCGCAATTCACCCGTGGCGTGAATCACGCTGGTGTTTAAAAGTTGTTTGTGTGGTTAGAAAGGAATGTCGTCTTTTGTTGAAGAGTCGCCGTTCTGGGCGGTCATAGTTTGTTTACAATCTTCTGAATTATCATAAATTTTTACATTGCCATAAATTCTTGAATCGGCATGAATAATCACATTTCCATAAATTTGTGTGTGTCCAAAAATATGTCCATCATATATTTTGACGTTATTATAAATTTTTGCATTGCCAAAAATCTCGGCACAATCACCAATTTGTGCTTTATCATAAACCTTAGCACTATCGTAAATCTTGGCACAACAATACGCCTTGGCATCATTATAAATCCAGCAATCGTCTTTTTGACTTAAATTGTCTTCATACTCTACAAAGCCGCCAAGGTCGCCTGCTTTAACATCACCAAAATCTTTTAATGCACGTATGCGGTAAAGCGTAATGTATCCATCAAACTCAATTGTTTCATCAGTAAGTTCGTATTTCTTTTCCATGGTTTTACTCCTTTAAGTTAGATTCTGCCTTTGTCGTTCTTGCAAAAGAACGGCATTGCATTGTGTGGTGAATTTTTTGAAAAGGTGGCGTTTTTTAAAAACGCCTTTAGCTTTTAAAGCACATCACAAGGACGCAAACGGTGTTGTTTTTCGTAAGAACCATACATTTCATCATCATATTCGCGCTGTTTTATATCATCTAAAAAACGACCATATGCTGCGCTGTGTAGAATAAAATCGTGAGGAATGTTTCCGTTGAAACACTGCTCTTCACATTCTTTAAGATAAAACTCAGCAATATCTTCAGAGATATCTTCGCAACGGTTAGTCGATGGTTCAATACGTAAAATTTGGACAGCATTATCGGTTTGGTCGATAAAATTGATAATGTCACTTTCTTCTAAGAAAGGTCCAGATTTTGCGAGATTTTGTTCTTCATTTTCGCACATCACTAAGAGAATTTCATCAGAATTTATAAATATAGGTTTATTCATAACTGCCTCCATAATTTAAAATTAATAAGCACATTTTGAAAAAAACCACCTTGACAAGGGCATTTTTTTTTCTGGTATGGTGGTTTTGTAATTGTATTTTTTGCAAATGTCAAATAAAAATTGCATAAAATGCAAAAAATTTTTTTAAAAAAATATATAACTAATTTTGCGCTATCCACAATTTAGGAGGAGTTATGACTGATATAGATAAAAAAATAAGAGACTTTTCTTTGATGCTTAATGAAAAAAAGCAATCAATAATAGCTTATTTGGTTTTTATTTTTTTTAATAATTCAAGGAAATCGAGTACCGCTTCTTTATCGGCTGGTTCAAGAGAAGCGCATATTTTTACAAAATTTAAGTCTGCTTCTTTGTAAAAACTGGGTGGTGGTTCATTAAAAAATTCAGAAATTTTTATCAATTCATCTATGGTTATATCGCGGGACCGCCCATTTTGATAGGTGTGAAGCATGCGGTTCACTGCCGATGGGTGCAATTTAAGATGAGATGCTAACGATGTTTGAGCACCGTGCCCTCGTTCTTTAAGTCGTTCTTTAATCCATAGCTTAAGTTGAGACTGAATATCTTGTTCCATGATTCATATAATCCTTGAAAATATATTTTTATGCAAAAATGCTAAAAAAGCATAATTGCGTTGACTTATGCATAAAACGCAATTATCTGTTGTGGCGTTATGGAGATTACATATGCCTTCAAGATTGATTATAAAGTATTTAGGTGGCTTAAAAACTGTAGCAGGTATAGTGGAAAGAGATGTGTCATCTATTTCTAGGTGGCGTAGTTTTATACCAGCACAGCACCAGAAAAAAATTTTAACCTACGCACATGACCATGGCATAGACTTGCGCCCCGAAGATTTTTTTTATTCCGAGCGCTTGCAGAGATTAATGCAAGAGCAACACCCCCCAATGTCAAAATTTTCAAAAAGTTCCGGCGTTGATAGCGCGTGTGACACTTTGCAGCATTAAGGAGATCAAAATGAGTTCAAATGAAATTTTACCAATAGTAGTTATTGCAATGTTTCTTATCACTGGAGTGATATTGCGGTTTGTTTTCTCTTATCGCGGTCAGATTGAAGATCTAAAAGAGCAAACAAAAAAGATAAAGAGTGAGTTTTCAAGGGAAACTGTAGAGCTTACTCATGAACGTGATGTTGCGATTAAAGAGCAAAATAGAGCAGTTATAGAACGCGATGCTGCGATTAAAGAGCAGAATAGAGCAGTTATGGAACGTGATGCTGCGATTAAAGAGCAAAATAGAGCAATTATAGAACGCGATGCTGCGATTAAAGAGCAGAATAGAGCAGTTATGGAACGTGATGCTGCGATTAAAGAGCAAAATAGAGCAATTATAGAACGCGATGCTGCGATTAAAGAGCAGAATAGAGCAGTTATGGAACGTGATGCTACGATTAAAGAGCAGAATAGAGCAGTTATGGAACGCAATGCTGCGATTAAAGAGCAGAATAGAGCAATTGAAGATTGTAATAATGCCTTTGAGAGACACGATATTATAATTAAAGAACGCGATAAGAAGATTATAACACAGAATCAAATGATAAATCAGTATGATAAGGCACTTACACGGAAAGATAAAATTGTAGAGACACTAAAAGCAGGTATTCAATCACGTGATGAGGAAATTGAAAAACTTAAACAAGAGGTCATTAAACTTAAAGCTAATGTTGTAGCAGTTGACCCAACTAAGAAATATAAATTCACTGGTGAAATCAAAGAATACAAACACAATGGTGAGAAAGGTGTTTATACTCATGTTTTGCATAGAATTTGCGCCTTAAGAGACTTTGGCACTGTTAAGAAAGGGGATTTGGGAGGCTGGATAGCGAAAGAGGGAAATCTTAGTCATGAGGATAACTGTTGGGTTGGGGGAGAGGCTATGGTTTTTAGTAATGCTCAAGTTTATTCCAATGCTCAAGTTTATGACAATGCACAGGCTTATGGAAATGTAGTTATTGGTGGGAATGCTAAGGTGTATGGCAATGCCCATGTTTATGACAATGCAGAGATTTGGGGTGCATCACAGATTTATGAGGATGCTAAAGTTTACGGGTATGCGACCGTTACTCAGAATGCCCAAGTTCATGGCAATGCCCAAGTTTATGAAGAGGCATTAATTTATGGCACTGCGAATATTTATGAAAATGCAACTGTTCGTGGTGATGTACGTGTTGTGACAGAAAGCATTGGTGACGGCACTTTAGTTAATAGTGGAGAAATGTCTGCTGGTAATGACAATGGCTCTTCACAGAAGAAAAGTAAGTGAGGAGATAGAGATGAATGCAGGATCGTATACTGGTTTAATAGTATCTATAGCGGTAAATATTCAATTAGCTATTCAACTTTATCTATTTTATAAAGAATTACAAATAGTTAAAAAGGAAATAATGAAGAAAAATGAAAAAATATGGAGGCAAGAAGAGGAAATCCAAAGATTATCTTATCCTAGCATGTTCTCTTCTTCAAAAGATAGAAAAAAATCTGGCCAAAACTTAGTTTGAACTACTCTTTCTGGGTGATTTGATGAAGTGTGTTCAATTATAAAGATTGGTACAGTTTCGATATTTGGTTTGAGGTGGCGAACTGTGAGAAAAAACAGTCTTTCTTCATCTTCCTTTAGATTAAAATAATTGCATATATCTTGCGATTTTAAGTCTGCTGTAAAAGGATTTTTAAAACTCATATATTTCTCGTTTTCGAGGATTAAAGATAGCGGATAATCTCCTAGGAAACTACCTTCAACAAATGCAAATGGGCTTTCATCAGGTATACGAAAATTATTCATTTTTATTGGATGTTTTGTAGGATTTTTTATGATTACCTCTATGTCAATAAGGAAATCTTTACCGCTCTTATGTGCGCATGGTTCTCCTTCTATAATAGCCTCTAGATTTGGCCCTAAGTCTCGTCTCTCTTTTTCTTCCCATAAAATGGAAACATGTTCTTTTGCTGTTTCAGATTGTTCTTGTAATTGTCTTAGTTGTTTATTGAAATTTATAAGATCTATTTTTCGATTTCTACAACCTAACCATATTCCAAAAAATGAGATGAAAGTTGGTACTATTAATGAAATAATATCAATCACATCTTTATCTATTTGCATACTTCTTACACCCTTCTTTCCTTCATTTTCGGAAAAAAACACTTCTATAAAACACATTTTGTATTGAGAGGCGCTGTGAATAACACGATTCTTTGTTTTGATCTAGGTACCAAAACGGGGTGGGCGATACGTGGTGCAAGTGGTGACATGTTCAGTGGTACCGTGAATTTTCAATCACGTCGTTTTGAAGGCGGTGGAATGCGTTACTTGCGCTTTAAGCAATGGCTATCAGAAATAAAGCATACAGCAGGTCAAATTGACGCGGTGTATTTTGAGGAGGTGAGGCGTCATAAAGGTACAGATGCAGCGCATGTTTACGGTGGTTTATTAGCAACATTAACGGCGTGGTGTGAACATCATCAGATACCGTATGAGGGTATACCAGTCAGTACGATTAAGAAAGCGACGACAGGCAAAGGGAATGCGTCGAAAGAAGAGATGATTAAGGTGGTGCGTGCAAAAGGGCACAATCCGAAAGATGATAACGAAGCAGATGCTTTAGCAATTTTATATTTAGTTAAAGAAAGGGAATTGGGGTATGTCCAGTAATAAAGTAGCGTTTGTAAAATTTAGTACAGATCAGTTTTTAAAAGATCTTATGGGATTAAAAGCGACAGAGAAGGGTGTTTATACAACACTTTTGTTTCTAATGAATGATAGCAAAGCGCCTCTTATAAATAATGCGTCTTATTTATCGAGTTGGTGTGGGTGTTCAATAAGAACGTTTCAAAAGACATTAGAGACTTTAATAAGCACGGATCATATTACGCGTTTAGAGAATGGTCGTTTATGGCATAAGTCACTAGCTTTTGATTATAGCATTAGCAAATTTTCAGAAAGAGCTTCAAAAGCCGCTGCTATGAGGTGGAGTAAGAAAAGAGAGGAGGCAATGCATGTCAACTAAGTTAGCGTGGGTTCGTTGTTTTCCTTCTGATTGGGTATCTGAAGCTAGTGGAATGACGTCGCATCAAATATCAACTTATATGATGTTGACATTGCTTATGTATAAGAAGAGACAGCCAATTCTTGAGAATGCCTCTATATTAGCACGCATTTCTGGTTGCTCAGTAAAAGTTTTTAATAAAGCGCTAGATTTTTTATTGAGTGATGAGAGACTGATACGTTTAGAAGACGGTCGTTTGTGGAGTTTACAGGTTGAAGAGGAACTCAAAAACTCTAATGAGAATTTGAATAAGTTTTCAGAGAGAGCGCAGAAGGCAGCGAAGGCAAGATGGGATAAAAATACAAAAGATGCTTGTGATATTAAGCATGATGCTTGTGATAATGCTAATGATATTAAGCATGATATTAAGCATGATGCTTGTGATGCCATAACAAACAATACAAACAATACAAACATATATAATAAAAAAACTAATACTATCGTATTAGCAAAAAAAGAAATTGATTTTGAAGATTTAGAAACAATCGATTTGGTTGACGAGTCAATCGAGTGTGATGTTGAAAGCCAATCAGAGCAAATCGCAACATCATCAGAAAACCAACCTCCCATTCACGAGCAGACAAGCGTTCCTAAGAAAGCCAGGCGGGTCAAACTCGATAGAGGCTGTCGATTACCTGCGGATTTTGAACCCGATTGCGATTTTGCACTTGCAGAGGGCTTGCCTCCAGAGCGTGTGAAAGTCGAAATCGCAAAATTTAGAGATTATTGGAAAGCCAAGTCCGGAGCAAATGCAACCAAAACGGATTGGCAAGCAACATGGCGCAACTGGGTACGCAAGGCTATTGAAGATTTACAGAAAGGAAAAATTTATGGAAAGCCAAGCAATGAAAAAACAGAATCCCAACGTGGATGGAGTTATCGCGTTGCACAGTACATGTCCGATATTAAACATTCAGATAGTGTGTACAAATTTTTATTCGAGGATGATGCAAAACCCTCCATTTCTTTGGAAAATAGGGAAAAAACCATTGATTGCAGAAGAGGAGAGAATTACCTTATTAGTCCATGATGCGTTGAAAAAGCTTGCGAAAAAAGCGAGCGAAGAAGAAATTCAAACAACGTATCTTGTCCTTTCCAATGGACTTAAGAGCCCCATGGGATCAGACGAAAAGTCCACTGCGCTTGCGTATCTTTACGCTCTTGAAGGTGTGAGTAGCTGGGTATTGCAAACAGCAACAAAGGACGTTTTGAAAGGCAAAGCAGAGGGATTAAATCCAACATTTATGCCGTCAACAGCAGATTTTTATCGTTATTGCGAAAAACTTGAAAGCAATATTCGTTATCAAGCCAATCGGATTCTTAAGAACCTTGAAAAGCCAGAGATCAAGGCAACTAATCAAGAGCCACCGGTATCATCAGAGCACATTAAAAAGCTTCAAAGAGAGCTTGAAAAGGTTTTAAAGGGCATTGAAGAATAAACAGCAAAGTAGTGAAATTTGCTGATGGTTTTGTGATTAGATATGCATTTAAATCGTCAAAAAGGCACCGTACAGGGCGATTTAAAGATTTTGTGATAAAAACCACATTGAAATTAAAAAACGCTTCTGTACGGTCCATTTTGAGGCAAATAGACCAGTAGGTAAATTATGGACTAAAAGCATGGGAATTTTAAAAGATTTGTTCTTAACAAAACGTAAACAATCGCAAAAAAAGTTTGTTGCAATGGCTAAAGGGTATGTACCATGGGGGTTAGGAGTTGCAGAGTATTTTTACAATCTTTACGAATATGATGATGGTATGAGGGAATATGAGGAGTTTGACGGTGGCCAATATCATGATATGCCTAACAAAATTGATTATAGTACCAAGGCACAAGTGAAAGCTTGGATATACGGTGGTGATTTGCCAAGAAGCGTATTGAGTTGCGAAGCATTGATAGACGAGGTGAATAGGGAAATCAAAAAACGTACAAAGAAAGATCGTTTGATTTGTGAGATAACAGATGATGGTGAGAGCGGGTACCCATTGTGTTGTGATGAAATGGACCGTGAACTAGAGAAAGCACTTGATATTCAATTAGGTAGGCATCAAAATGAAAAAAATTGAAAAAAATAAAAAATACGTATTGACAACAATGGAATCGCTTTGTTAAACGAATCAGTAAGTACTTGAAAAACACTTAAAGTTCACAGAGGATAGGATTTATAATCAATATCTCCTCTGCAAATTGTAAAGTTTTGACTCAAGTATGCTTTATAGCATATAGAGGGGATTGTCGGGTGTGGTTATGCCATACAATACCCTTTCGAGGGAAAAGCGTAACGACGGACTGTGAACCGTGTTTTTCAGCACCCGGCATTCTTTATTGTGTGTCAATGGAAAACAACATAACTTCACAGAGGACAGTACCATGTCACAATATTTAATTAACATAAACCAAACTCAAATCGATGGTGAATTAGTTCAAACCGTAAATGCACGTGATTTGCATGCGTTTTTAGAGGTCAAAACCAGTTTTAAAGATTGGATTATTCGTCGTATTAAAGAATGTAAATTTAAAGAAGATCATGACTTTTGCTCTTTTTTGAGCGAAAGTTCAGGAGGTCGTCCTTCTAAAGATTATGCTCTTACATTAGACATGGCAAAACACCTTTCAATGATCGAGCGTAATGATAAAGGGCACGAAGCAAGAGAGTATTTTATTGAATGCGAGCGGCGTGCAAAGCAGGCAGCAACACCACAACAAATCGATTACTCAAGTCCTCAGGTAATGTTAGGTGTATTAACTCATCTAAAAAATGAAAATGAACGTAAAGACATCATCATTGCAGAGTTAAAACCAAAAGCAATAGCTCTTGATGGTTTAAAACGTTCCGATGGCTTGTTTGGTATCATAGATGCGGCAAAAATATTGGAAGTAAGGCCTAAGGATTTATCAGATTACTTACGAAGATATGGTTGGGTTTACAAAAGAGTACCAAACGGCCCATTATTACCATATCAAGATAAAATCCAAAAAGGATTAATGGATTGCACAGCCATTACTATTCAAAAAAATGATGGTACAGAAAAAACCGTACCGTCAACAAAGATTACATCTAAAGGATTGGCTTGCTTAAGAGAGCAAATTTACGGAAATATGCAATAATTAAAAAAAAGCCGCGTCCTTTAAGACACGGCTTTCTTTTTTTGTTTAACGCAACAAAACTTTTTCTGATAGTTTTTCTTGTATACATAAAAGCCTCTATTCAATAGATTTAAAATGATTAACTAGGAAGGTTTATAAAATGATTGACTAGGATTAATAGTGATACTATTATTGGTTATGAACAATAAAGTTGAAAAAATAATCAGCTTGATGCAAGCATCACCAAGGAACATTAAGTTTTCAGATTTGTTGGCTGTGTGTGTACATTTTTTTGGAGAACCACGGAACAGTGGTACAAGTCACTTTGTGTTTAAAACCCCGTGGCTTGGTGACCCGCGTGTGAATATTCAAAAAGATTCTGGCAATAAGGCAAAAGCCTACCAAGTCAAACAAGTATTGCAAGCGATAGAAAGGATGAAACATGAACAGTAATCATTATTCATATCGTGTTTTGTGGTCGCAAGAAGATCAGGAATATGTCGGATTGTGTGCAGAATTCCCATCCCTTTCATGGTTAGCATCTCAAGCAGAGAAGGCTTTAAAAGGCATTATGGATCTTGTTTCAGAAGTTGTTGAGGACATGCAACATAACGGAGAAGAAGTTCCTGTGCCTTTGTCGCATGGTAAATATAGTGGTAAGTTTCAATTAAGAATCCCACCAGAACTCCATAGAAAACTTGCAATACAAGCTGCCGAAAATGGTGTAAGCTTGAATAGATACATTTCTTCTAAGCTTTGAAAAGTCTATACGACCAGAAGATACCCTCCGCCCCTTAT
The DNA here is from genome assembly GCF_042193415.1 of Bartonella sp. TT121SHDZB. NCBI lineage: Bacteria > Pseudomonadati > Pseudomonadota > Alphaproteobacteria > Hyphomicrobiales > Bartonellaceae > Bartonella > Bartonella sp. TT121SHDZB. The sequence goes on from NZ_JBHILR010000011.1 coordinate 61,450, forward strand.
TTATGTTGCTTAGAATTTACATAATAAAAGCCGCGTCCTTTAAGACACGGCTTTTATGATCAAAACAGCTCATTAGTTAAGGAATTTGCTATAAACAAACTAACTAATAAATCACATATTTTGTGTATAAACGCAAGTATATTGTTTTCAAATTGAATTAATTAATAAATTGTGCTATATTTTAAAACATAGAGAGTATAAAAAACTTTCTTATGCAACGTTATAGTGGCGTTGTATTTTCGCCGTTTTTTAGAATTAAAACGATTTTCCTCTTTAAAGGATATCACAAAAGCCGTGCCTTAAATGACACGGTTTTTTTGTATGTTGTGCTTGTAATTTTACACATAATGCACTATATCTTGTATGGTAACTTGAGAAATTGCTTAAAAGCCTTGTTATGTTTTTTACGTAACGGGGCTTTTTTTATGATAGGGAATAGTTTCTTTTATTCAATTTAAATGCATTGAAGCCGTGCCAATTTCTTGACACGGCTTCTGTTTTGCAATGCATGACTGTTGTATTCTTATCCGAAGTATACAAACATCTTTTTATTGCACAAAACGTATCAAAAAGCAAGCTGTTAAGTAAAATAAAAATGGGATTCACACTGTAGATTCAGTGGGTTATGATAAATTCTGTTTGTAAAAATACACCATAATGTGTTATACTATCATCAGTTGTGAGTTTGTTTTGTTCTAAGTACTATTTTCCATTAAAGGACAGAAAGCAAATGCTTAATAAAGTGATTTTAATTGGTCATTTAGGTGCCAATCCAGAAAGCAAAACAATGTCATCTGGTATCGAGGTGGTCAATTTTCGAATGGCAACGTCTGAGAGCTATACAGACAAGGCAACCAATAAGAGAATAGACAAAACCGAATGGCATTCCATTGTGGTGTTTAATCCACATCTTGCAAAAATAGCACTTCAATATCTCAATAAAGGCAGTAAAGTTTATATCGAGGGGCGACTACAAACTCGTAAATGGCAAGATAAAAACGGTGTTGATCGCTATGTAACAGAAGTCATATTGCCTCAGTACAAAGGTGAGTTAAAGCTTTTAGATGGCAAAAATGATGATAATCAAGATCAGTCATCTGCTTATGACAGAAGCATTTACAGACCTCTTGATACGCCCCATACCGTTATGAATGACAGTGTTCCTTTTTAAGGATATTATTGAATGAGGAAAGTGATCATGTTAAAGCAATTCTGTAAAGTTGTATATTTTGTGGGGTATGAATGATATGTACCAAGTTCAGCAAATTGCTAACTTCTTTCTTGAAAAGGGAAGTGAAGAGAATATCCCAATTTCTCCTATGAAGCTCATTAAACTGGTGTATCTTGCGTATGGATGGATGTTAGCAGCTACAGGTAAGCGTCTCTTTCCTGATCGTATAGAAGCATGGCAGCATGGTCCCGTGATTCCGGCTCTTTATCATGAGTTTAAAGATTGGGGAAGGCGTTTTATCGATTGCTATTCTCGAACAGTTGATTTAGAGACAGGAGAAATTTTGATTCCTAAAATTCCTAAAGAATCCGCTGATAAATATACAGTTAAGTTATTAGAGATCGTCTGGAATGCTTATAAAAATTTTTCACCTTGGCGCTTGCGCAATGAATCTCATGAGAATGGATCTCCGTGGGAGAGAGTATATGATTGTGGGCAATTTGGTGTGAAGCTAAAAGACGATGACATCAAAGAATATTTCACACAAAAAATTAACGGGTATTTACAAGAGCCGGAAAAAAAATAAACACCTTCATCTTAAGCAACTTCAACGTGCAAGTGATGCTGTTGGAAATCAATCTATTAGAGTGATTGCAGATTGTCTTCCGAGGAGAACTGTTCATTATGCTGTTACAGAACAAGAAATAAATCTATTAAAAGATCACGCAACGTTTGCATGTCGTTTTCATGGAATAATGGGGACTTTATCGGGTACGCTTTTAATTTTGTCCATAGAACTATTTTGGGATAAAAGTCATTTAAAAATTAAGCTAGTTTTTATAATTATAATATCGATCATTCTGATTTTGTTATTCTTTTATAGTCTAAAGTTCAAGTCAAAAGCAGAGGAAATTTGGCAAAATATTAAACAGGAATCTGGGGACATAAGTGAAAAAAAATAAAAAGAGGGGACGCCCTAAAATAGCAGGGCAGGTAAGAGAACCAAACGGACGCATCTCACGTGCAAAAGCACCGCGTGAAGCCGTTGATAAATTGGCAATAGAAATGCGTGCAAAGCGCTTCGGTTTAACGCTACAAGAGGCAAAAAATCCACTTTCTGGTACCTATATCGGGCGGCTTTGTTTGCAAGGCGTGCTTACTCAAGAGCAATATGATGCCGCGCAACAATATCTACAAGTAAGAAACGATTACCTTTGTGCAAAGGGCTTGCCTAATGCGATTTATGATGAAATGCCGTCATCTTCTGATGATAAGGCAAGAGACAAGTGGGTAGCATTTGCAACAGAGCAGTTTATAAATATGCAAGAGGCACTAAAAGAAGCCCAATGCCTCTATAGACAGTATAATCTTTATGCAGCGCTACAGTACCTCGTTATAGAAGATCAAATGTTGCCACACCTTGTGAATTCATTACGTGTTTCTCTTAATATGCTTCAGAAGCACTTTTCAAAAAAGTAGATTTAAAAGAGATACTACCACCTATATATATGGCTAGTGAATAAGATACTCATTATTCCGAATAAGGCAATTTTCTTTAAATACGGTATTAACATCAGATTTTATCTTTTGTTTCTCATTGTTGCATCTTCGCTTCATACAGATTCCTTTTGAATATATCAATATGTATTATTTTTATGTTGACAAATTGTAGCAAATCGTATTTAATGACATTGCTGTACTTAGGCGTATTGTGTCTAGAGAGGGAAATGTACAGTTAAAAATCCCCGCAAATGCGGGGTTTTTTATTATCTGGAGGGCGTATTTTATGACATCACAAAATACAGAACAGATTTCTCAAACAAAGAAAAAATATAAACCCCCTAAGGCAGGAATGGGGCGTGTCAAAGGCGTACCAAATAAGAATACACGTCTTTTGAAAGAGGCAATTCTTAAAGCTGCTGAATTGGCAGGCAATAAGTATGGGAAAGAGGGGCTAATCTCTTATCTGGAAAGGCATAATATCAAAAAGCGAAATAAAGTCAATAGTTTGTTTGTAATTATTTTATATGAATCCATTTAAGAATCCACATTTTTATACGTGATTCATTTGACCATTTTTTATAGAAGATTGCCATGTATGAATAGACCATAAAAAGCAAATCATGATGTAAATATTATAACGCATGGGTGCATTCAAATGAAATGAAAAGCAGCTATCATTCATAACAGTTCATAAATTTTATGATACGTTTTTATCACTCAAAATCGCATTGTTTAAAAATTTAGTCGTTTGGAATTATCGATAACATACGTTTAAAGAACACATCTTGTTTTAATAATTGGTTTGTTAATCACATGATAAAAACATAAAATTACAGTTTTCAAAATTGAGAAGCGTAAAATCTAAAAATGCTATAGCAATATCTTATTACCTATAAGAGGGTAATCGTTTGAAACTGTTATAAGATAAATTGTACCAAAAGATACGTATTTATAGAAAATAGAGATCATATAATTTTTCCCAAAATTGGGAAAAACCTCTAAAATGGCATTAAAGAAATTAACTGTTTGAACCTGTCATAAGCTTATAGGTTTAATTTAAAAAATTGCATAAAAGGATTTAAAGACAAATCGCTTTTAAAACGCTTACTAAAAGTTAAAAAAACGATAAAGAGGTATTTTATATCTTATGAAATGAAAAGCCTTTTAATGAATAGATTGCAGACTAGTTTTTAAGAACGGAATTATTCGCTTCCACAAAAAAATGGAGGCAAATAATGCCATGGCAGTAGAATAACTATCTACTTTAGATTTGGTACTAA
>NZ_JBHILR010000043.1:0-1047 GCF_042193415.1 Bartonella sp. TT121SHDZB
AAATAAAGCTTCAAACACGGGACGCGTGACAAGATGTTGCGCTAACATCTCAATCGCTTCCTCTTGCTTGATTTCACTGTTTACGTTGTTTTGTAATTCCTTATGGAATGCATCAAAGGCGTGAAAGGCTTCACTCTTTTCATCGGAAATCATATCTTTAAGATGATTGATATGGTTTTGAGCAATCTCAGCAACATTGTTCGCCCAAATGCCCCAATAATCCGTGATTTTAAAACTATCCAGAAAAATGGCTTTGACAAAATCAAAAAAATCAGAACGGCGGAATAAGTCTTCTTGTCCTCCAGATACCGATTGAGATTTGCTTTCTGCTGTTCCAATGACACGTCCAGAACTTTCTGTTTTGGATGGTATCGAGATTTCATCAACCGTTGTGGTAAGCTCTTTTAATTCATTGGCACGCTTAATCTCTATAATCTCAATCGTATGGCTGCTATCTTGTCCTAAAGACATTTGATTAATCGTCCGAGCAAGCCTTTCATCATGAGAATGTAAAGCATGCAAAACTTGCCAAACAACACGGTATCTCTTATTGTTTTTTAAAGCTTTTTTGGCTTCTAAGTGTGAAGGAATGATAATGGGTAAAATAATATAGCCCGTTTTCTTATTTGGCGCACGGCGCATCACACGCCCTACCGCCTGTATCACATCGACTTGGCTATTACGCGGGTGTAAAAACATGATGGCATCAAGAGCAGGGACATCAATCCCTTCTGAAAGACACCGAACATTGCTTAAGATCCGACAAACATTGTTCCCAGCATTTCCTTTAAGCCAATCCAGTTCCTCATTGCGCTTTTTGACACTTTGCGTTCCGTCAATATGTCTTACTTCACAGTTTAGAAAGGGAACGGTTTGAAGGAAATCATCAATATGAGATTTGATAATTTTATTGAAGAGCTTTGTAATATATTGAGAGGTGTTGATATCTTTGCAAAAAGCTAAAGCGCTATGCATGGGCTCTGTATCATCATCATCAACAGCGGCTTGCTTATCTATTTTGGTCAGGGCTCTATAACAGCCAATAAT
>NZ_JBHILR010000044.1:0-1037 GCF_042193415.1 Bartonella sp. TT121SHDZB
AGGAAGGTTGGGATGGCCTTGTGACCGTTTGGAGATAAAGCAAAGTTGCTCTTCCTTCCAGCACGAGCCAGGCTGTAAAGGAGTGAAGCGTGTGACACATCTGGTCCATTCATTTCAAACAAGGCGCTCCATCACCCATTGACTACACACGCTTAGACTAGTGATTAAGACTAAATGTATGGTCGATACCCTAGCTCTCTTCCATCTATATATTGTAAACCTCAGCTCATTAATAAGATCAAGCAAGTATTGAGACACTCATCTATTCTCTCAAATACATTTCTCTTTATACACACTTCAGACTCGGTTAATACTTGCATAAACACCTTAAACACATTCAAATCTCTAAAAATAATATGGTATCAGAGCCAGGTTGGCTTTTCAACCTGTGTTCTTAAAGTATTCGTGTGTGTTCTTGAAGATTGGTGGTGCTAGATCCTTGAGCAACTTGTTTCTGTGGCTGTTGGTGTTTGTTCTTTGAGCTCTGTTCTTAAGTTGGTTCCTGTTGGTGGCGCAAAGCTTACTGGTGTTCTCAAGAGTCTGGTGTGGTGTTTGCGTGAAGAAGAAGGGTTCTAAAGGTGGAAGCTTTGAGGTATTATTGAAGGTTCAAGCTTAAAGTTCAGATCTTTGGAGTGTTTGGTGTTTGTGTGAGCTAAAGGAGAAGTCTTTGAGGTTGTCTTGAAGATTTAATCTGAAAGCTCAGAACTTTATCAACTTGTGTGGTGTGTTGATACAAGTTGAAGTCTTTTCTCAAGCAATTGAAGGTGGTGGAGTCTACATGAAGGTTGCTGCTACTTTCAAGGGAAATAACTATCTTGTGTGGTCAAGGGTGGCCAGGAATGCTGTTGGAAGCAAAGGGTTGTTGAAACACATCACAACCGGGGAAGCTCCAAAGCTTATCACTCAAGGTGAGGATGTTCAAGAGGACTCAAGTGATGCGCTTGAGAAATGGCAACAAGAGGAGTGCATTGTGCTCTCAGCTCTTCTTGCATCTTTGGAACAGAATCTGATGGAAGCTTACAGCTATTGTGAAACCG
>NZ_JBHILR010000012.1:0-60208 GCF_042193415.1 Bartonella sp. TT121SHDZB
TTGAAATGAGAGAATCCTACGTTATTCGGGACTCTCATTCAACATACAAAACAGTGAATTATCATTATAAATCAATGTCTTGTAGAGACATTAAGAGAAGATTTTTATGCAGCCTCACGGATGTGGGGCTTTTTTTATGGAGCGTCAGATGAGAAAGATATCGCAAGAAGGATTAGAGCTTATCAAACAATGGGAAGGTTTGCGTTTAGAGGCTTATCGAGATACGGCATGTGTCTGGACGATTGGTTATGGTCACACCAGCAATGCGGGGCACCCCCTTGTCAAAAAAGGCATGTGTATTAGCCAAAAGCAAGCAGAAGAAATCCTTTGTAAAGACTTAAAGCAATTTGAGAAGACGGTAGAGGAATCGGTTACGGTTTCGTTAACGGATTGCCAATTCGCGGCATTGGTCTCGTTTTGCTATAATGTAGGAACCGCTGCTTTTTGCAAGTCAACCTTGTTGAAGAAGCTTAATCAAGGGGATTATGAAGCCGTACCCTTAGAGTTACAGAAATGGAATAAGGTGGGTGGGAAGCCTCTTGCGGGTTTAGCCAACCGTCGAGCAGCAGAAGCAGGATTATGGGCAAAAGGGTCTTATGTCTCTTCGAATTATCAAAGGGTAGAAACGAAAACGGCAACCGGACTTCTTAAAATAGAAGCACTTGCCCCGCTTATAGGGTCTTGTTCTGGTTTTGGCGGCTTGTTAGCAGGCAATGGACCGGTGCAATGGGCATTAGCAGGCATGATGGTTTTAGCGGCTGTAACGGGCATAGTGATTGTCGCCAAGCGGTTTCGGGAGCAACGCTTATGATTTTTTGGCTAAAGAAATATTCTCTTATGTTTACAGCGGCTTTAGCCGTTTTTTTTATGGCTTTAGCCAAGGCGTTTCAGCTTGGCAAGCAAAGCGAACGGCAAAAGCAAACAGAGAATGCTTTAAAGACAGCAACAACGCGGCTTGAGGTAGAAAATGAAGTTAATCAAAAAAGTGATGCTGGTGTGCGCTCTGAACTTTCTCGTTGGGTGCGCGGCAAATAGGTCTGTTTCTTGTGGTGGCTGGTTGCCCATTTATTTGGATAATCAGGATGTTGCGGTCATCAGTTCCAACCTTGCAAGAGATATTTTGAAGCATAACAAGCAGGGAGCCCATTTATGTGGTTGGAAAGATGGTCAAGAAACGAAGCAGCAAAGATAAAGATCTTACAGAAAAAGAACAACAGCTCCTTCACGAGATGATAGAGACCTATCAAGGCTTAAAGATGATGTCACGCATCATGAAATTGATAGCCTTTATTGTCTTTATGTTTGTAATAGATTTTTCTCGTTGCGTGGACGCCATAGAGAATAGCTTCTCACATCTTAAAAGATGGTTAACAAAAAGTTAAATATCAAATCTCTCCTTTAAAAATATGATGAAACAAGAATTTACACAAACATTGTTTGCGTGGATGGGTGGTAAACACTATCTGCGTAAGAAAATTATACCGATTTTAAATAGTATTGACCATGAAACCTATGTTGAACCGTTTTTAGGCTCTGGTGTTATTTTCCTAAATAAAGGACCAGCAAAATATTCCGTTATTAATGATTTGAATGGAGAGATCACGAATCTGTTCCAATGTGTTCAAAATGACTTTGATGATTTAGCCAAACGACTAGAATGGTTTGTTTGTTCAAGACAGTTGTTTTTTGAACTTGCGGCGATTGAACCAGAAAGCCTTTCCAAAGTTGAAAGAGCCGCACGTTTTTTGTTTCTCCAACGTTGTGTGATGTATGGGAAAGAAGATTACTACTCTTTTAACTTTGTAGGAAAAAAAACGGTAAGCTTTAATCCGGATAAACTTTTAGCAAGGATGAAACGTGTTAGACAGAAGCTTCTTGATACAACGATCTTAAATTTGTCGTGGGAACGGGTTATCGAGCTATTTGATGCACCCGACAGTTTATTTTACCTAGACCCGCCTTATCTTGTGAAGAAGAAGTGTTACAGCTCTGGGAATTTTGTTGAAGATGATTTTGTGAGTATGGCAAAAGTTCTCAAAAGCATACAAGGCAAATTTGTCTTGAGTCTAAATGATTGTGATGCGGTTCGAGAGATCTTTAAGGATTTTGACTTTTTAGAATTAGAGACCCTTTGGACAGCAGGTACGGCAAAAAAACCACCCCGAAAAGAACTCTTGATTCGTAATAATTAGAGAGACGTGTTGAAAAATCCTATTCCCCAACTTTTATTTACGCGTCCCGTACTTTAAAAAAGATATATAAAATCAATAGATTGTGTACAGTAAAAAGAAACATGGTACGCCCAAGGGGAATCGAACCCCTGTTTCCGCCGTGAAAGGGCGATGTCCTAACCGCTAGACGATGGGCGCAAACCAATGATGAGGCTTATAGAGAGGATCTTTTTACTTCGCAAGCCCTCTGTGTCATTTTTTTTGAAAAAAGTGTGTTTTATTGAATAATTTTTGAGCGATTCCTGTTTGAATTGTTTTTTCCAGTTTGAGGAGTAGGCAAAAATGATCAAAACAGCATTTTAAATGTATTTATTTTTTGCATATGTTATCGTTTGTTATCTTTGCTCGCTACATGAGAATATTATTTAACTTGCTTGAAAGAGCCTTTGTACAAAAGATTGCTCATTTGAGCTTATCATACAGCAAAAACTGTATAATTTATGAAGTAGAAAGATAATATTTATTACAAAATTAAAACATAATACCAATCATAAAAAAGTTTTTTTTATGAATAATCCATAGATTACTTGCATATTTAACAAAATATAAAGAGATATCTGTATGTTAAAAATAAAAATATTAAAGAAATTTTATAGAATATATTAAAAAATATTTTTTTTATATTTGCTTTTATATTTCTGTAAGAAATTTAAGGTTAAAAAAACCTCATTTGTTCTTTTACATATTGAGAAGGTTCTTGATTTGAAAATGAATTAGCGTGGATAAAGGGTAGATAGAGTTTTTTCTCATTTTAATTTGCTAGTTTTTTAAAGAGGTGGCAATAAGTTGAGATAAAATATTCGAATTTTGCAAATTTATTTTCCATATTTATAATATTTTAGAATTATGGTGTGTGCATATTAAGTCTTGTGTTTTACTTTAATGTAAGGTTCTATTTTGATATATGATTACGTGAGGATTTTTGCATTAAAGATTTATAGTTTAAGCTATGGAATGGTAGGAAGGAATGTGTTATTATTGACTGATCTACTTTATTTTATCCATTCTCTTAATTTATCATATGAAAGAATGTTTTTTGTTCCATATTTGTCGATTTAGAAGAGATATTTTTATTCTTTCTTACTAAGTCTTCAATATTCTTTAACTTGTTATTGATTATTTTTTAGAACTTTTCTTTATGGCAACTTGCATTTATCAGTTTTACAGATTTTCATTCTGAATTAAATATTTTATAAGATTCTGAAATCTTTGAAGACAATAAATATTATATTTTTAGGAATGTTGATTGAATAAGCGGGGATAATTCTATTGGAGAAAATAAAGTGAATAGAGCGGGATATTTCTTTTGTTCTTATGGATATAGATATTCTTTGTGTTGATTGGCACATCATTTAAACGATTCTTCAATGAAGATAGGGATCAGTGGTTAGAATATGGCAGAAGCTTTAAAAGTTGGCGTTGCGGGACTTGGTACAGTTGGTACTTCAGTTGTTCGAACTCTATTTGAAAAAGCGAATAGTTTAGCTTGTCAATGTGGGCGATTCATCAAAGTAGTTGCTGTTAATGCACGCGATAAAGGCCGCAATCGTGGAATTGATCTCAGTGGCATAAAATGGTTTGATTCACCTGTGGAGTTGGCTGCTTCTGATGAGATTGATGTTTTTGTAGAGTTAATTGGTGGTGAATTGGATGTGGTGTATACCGCTGTTAAGAGAGCGCTTGAGGCGGGACATCATGTTGTAACAGCCAATAAAGCTCTTCTTGCTCAACATGGCGTAGAGCTGGCTATAATTGCAGAAAAAAAAGGTGTTTTTCTTCATTTTGAAGCAGCTGTTGCAGGGGGAATTCCTGTCATCAAAGCGATGAGAGAATCACTTGTCAGTAATCGCATATCGCGAATTTATGGTATTCTCAATGGAACATGTAATTATATATTAACACGCATGTTTACGGAAGGTCTTTCATTTAAAGATTGTTTAGCAGATGCACAGAGACTTGGGTATGCTGAAGCAGATCCAACTTTTGATATTGAGGGAAATGATACTGCTCATAAATTAGCTTTGTTGACAAGCTTGGCATTTGGAACAGCTGTTTCGTTAGATGATGTTTATGTTGAAGGAATTCATAATATTTCGCAAATTGATATTCGAGCAGCTGATGAATTGGGGTATCGGATTAAGCTTTTAGGGGTTGCATTAAAAACGGATTCTGGAATAGAGCAACGCGTTCATCCAACAATGGTACCTGCATCCTCAATGATTGCACAGATAAATGGTGTAACCAATGCTCTTTCTATTCAAAGTGATTTATTAGGTGAATTACTGTTTTCGGGTCCTGGCGCCGGAGGAAAGGCAACAGCATCAGCCGTTATTGGTGATTTGGCTGATATAGCAAAAGCACGTTCTGGTTTTCAGTATGCACCTGTTTTAAGGCGCCCAGCATTAAAACTTGCTCCTCACAAAAAAGCACGTATTTCGCATCATGCAGGTGGTTATTTTATTCGTTTAAATGTTCATGATCGTACTGGTGTTTTTGCCGCGGTCGCAAGGCATATGGCTGATAATCACATCTCATTGGAGTCGATTGTTCAAAGATCTTTTGTAGAAGATCAAATTGAAAAAACAATTATTTTAATTACGCATGAAACAACAGAGGTGAATGTACGACAAGCACTTGCAGAAATTGAAAAAGATGGACATCTTATTGCAAAATCTCAATTTATTCGTATTGAACGGATGGCAGAGAATTGATAACTTTTTTAATAATAACAAAAAGGCAAGCTTGAGTGCTTTTATCTCTTGTGGAAAGTTTTTATCTTTGCCAAAGCTTTATTCTTAGTGCTTAATAAGTACTCATATTTTTTCTGGTATTCATTCGGTAGGATTTCTCATATGCCCACAACTCAGAAGATTTTAAATGGACTTGATCGTATTTTGACGCTTGAATTGGTACGTGTCACTGAGCGTGCTGCTGTTGCTGCTGCACGCTGGCGCGGACGTGGCGATGAAAAGGCAGCGGATCAAGCTGCTGTAGATGCAATGCGGCAGGAACTTAATCGATTACCTATTGATGGTACAGTGGTGATTGGTGAAGGTGAGCGGGATGAAGCGCCTATGCTTTATATTGGAGAAAAGGTAGGTCTTCAAAGTGGATTGGCGATCGATATTGCACTTGATCCACTAGAGGGAACAACACTTTGTGCTAAAAATATTGCCAATTCTTTGGCAGTAGTTGCAATTGCTGAAAAGGGTAATCTCCTTTATGCCCCTGATGTTTATATGAATAAAATTGCTATTGGTCCTGGTTATCCAAAGGGAGTAGTCGATATAGACGCTTGTCCTACCGATAATATCCATGCTCTTGCAAAGGCTAAAGGAGTGGCTGTTAATCAGATTGTTGTTTGTATTATGGATAGACCTCGTCATGAAAAATTGGTTAATGAAGTACGAGCGACAGGGGCGTCGATTCGCTTGATTGGTGATGGAGATGTGGCTGCTGTTATTGATACAACTGATCCAGAAGAAACAGGTATTGATATCTATATGGGGATTGGTGGAGCCCCTGAAGGTGTTTTAGCTTCTGCTGCTTTGCGTTGCATTGGGGGACAGATGCAAGGCCGTTTGCTGCTTGATACAGAAGAAAAAATTGCCCGTGCTGCTAAAATGGGGATTAGTGATCCCAATAAGGTTTATACAATGGAAGAAATGGCAAAAGGTGATGTTTTGTTTTCAGCAACAGGGGTGACAGATGGCAATATGCTTTCTGGTGTTAAATTTACACCTCGCTACATTCAAACGGAAACTCTCGTGATGCGTTCCCATACGGGTACAGTTCGTAATATTAAAGCACAGCATAGAGATCATTCAAAATTTGATTAATGTTTTCTTTTTTTGTCACTAAAAATAAAGGAAGTTTTTTAGGAAATACGCTTCCATGAATCTGCTTTCATGGAAGCGTTTATAGATATGAGAATACCTTTATTATTATGAGAGCTGCACAGAATGCACCCAGCCATTTTTATCTTCTATGTTCCCTTTTTGAAGGCCAACCAATTGTGTACGAAGCTGCTTTGTAATTTCTCCAACTGTTTCATTTCCGATAATAAATTCTCCCCCCTTATATCTAAAGCGGCCAATTGATGTGACAACGGCAGCTGTACCACAAGCAAAGACTTCTTTAAGTTGTCCACTCTTTGCATCTTCTTGAAGAGATTTAAAAGAATAAGGACGCTCTTCTATTTTTAATCCCATTTGTTTTGCTAATTCTAAGAGTGAATGACGTGTTATTCCTGGAAGGATCGTTCCATTAAGTGGAGGGGTTATGAGTGTATTATTGTCCATAATAAAGCAGACATTCATACCACCAAGTTCTTCAATCCATTTATGTTCAACCATATCAAGGAAGAGCACTTGGCTACAATTGTTTTCAGTTGCATTTTTTTGTGCAAGTAAGCTTGCTGCATAGTTTCCACCACATTTGGCAGCCCCTGTCCCTCCTGGACCGGCTCGACTATAATCTGTTTCAATCCAGACGCTGACAGATTTTTCTTCTCCTTTGAAATAGGATTCAACTGGAGAGGCTATGATACAAAAAAGATATTCTTGAGAAGGGCGAACTCCCAAAAAGTTCTCATTGCCAAACATAAATGGACGTATATAGAGGCTAGCATTGGGATGATCGGAGACCCATTTTTGATCAATTTTGACTAATTGATGAACGGCATCTAGAAAAATATCTTTTGGTAATGCTGGCATAGCTAAACGCCTCGCTGATTCTATAAACCGTTGTGCATTGGCATCAGGACGGAAGAGCAAAATGCGTCCATCTTTTGCACGATATGCTTTTAAACCCTCAAAAATTTCTTGTCCGTAATGCAAAACGGTACTTGCAGGGCTAATTTCTAAAGCTTTGTATTGAGAAATAATGGCATTATGCCAGCCTTTGTCTTTAGACCATTGAATGGTACACATGTGGTCTGTAAAAAATTGACCAAAACCGGGATTTTTTAGAATTTTTTCCCGTTTTTCTTCTGACAGAGGTGATGGATGTTTTTCGGTTTTAAAGGGAAGTGACGATATGGGAGATTTCATAAGAAAAACCTTTTGAGTATGTTTTATTTTTTATTAATAAAAATAATGAGATCTTTTGATCACAACTCTATTATTAGCAAAACCTTTGTGTCAATGTTTTATTATAGATTTCAGAGGCAGTGGTCGATATTTTTGATTCTATTCTGGGCTCTTTTTCTCAACTTTATGAAGTAATCTGGAACCTTTATCTATATTTATCGTTTTCTCAAAATAAGTATCTGAATAATTTCATATTTTCTAGAAATTTAAAGGTAAGGGAATCGAGAAGAGGAATCCACTATGATTGATAAAAATTATCACACATTTGAAGAACGTATGGCAGAAGAAAGAAAAGATCGTGAACAGCGTGTTTCAATCGCTAAGGGTATTTTTGCTATTCTTCTTGCGATGGTTATTATCTGGTTTATTTTTGGTTTTTTAGGATCTTTTTTTGCGAAATCTCCTGAACATATTTCGCATTATAATACTCCAGAAACAAGTCAGACTGTAACGACGCCCCAAAAAGATTTAAATTCGCTCCCTTCTGTACCTTATACCTATAAGGGTACGCAGTGATTTTTTCATAAATATAATCTTTTAGATAGGGCGAAAATCGACGTAGATTAAAGAATAAAGTCAGTGCAAACAGATAAGCGAAAAAGATTGGACGATTTTAATTTCTGAAGTTTTTGATAAGTAATTAAATGGTATGGAAATAAATAATGCAACGGTTGTTAAAACCGCTGCATTATTGGTTTAGCGTGTGATGAAGCAGCTTCCACCCGAACTTTTAATGGATTCACAAAGGATTATGGCTTCATTACGGTCTTGCGCTTGAACCCGAACACGGTAATAAGTACCTTTTCCTGGTATAAAAGCGGATTGAATATTTAAAGAACGTGCCCCGATAAGGAATCCAAATTTAGATTTCATATTTTTTAACGAATTTCTAGCGAGCTCATGCGTTGGTTGAGATGCAAGTTGTACGTAATAACTTTCTGAATTTTGTGCTGCGACTCTGTTTGGTGATGTGGGGCGAGATGCGGCAGGCGTTTCAACTTTTGTATTTCTTTCTGCATGAGAAGGAATAGGAACAAATTTTTCTTCAATATTTGAGCTAAAATTATTTTCTGCGATTATTTTATCAATATTATTTTTGAGATCATGATCTCTTTCTTGATCGTTTATATCAGAATCATGCGACGAAACAAGGGATGAATCTTGAAGTTCATTAGAATCTTGATCAGTGCTTTCTTCAGATTGATCAGTAGCTTTGCTCTCTGTTTGATGCACGGGCGCTAGTGTAACTGTACCATCTTGATTTACAATAACAGTTTGTACTTCTCGTGTGGAAACAGTATGATTGATAGCTTCTGTGACTGCATCTTCAACATCAGATTCATTTGCAGAGGACGATGAAAAGTTTGAAGATTCTTCTGGATTTAACTTTTCTAAATTTTCAGGTTTTTCAGAGTTATCAATAAGAAATTGTTGTGTATTTTCTTGTTTCTCATTTTGTTCAGTTGTTTGTTTATAGATATCTAAATTATGGGCAACATCATTTTTTATTTCAGTTGTTTCTGGTTTGAATTTAAAAGGCGTATTATCAGCGTGAATAATGACCGTTTCTTCATTTTTTTGTGTTGGCATAAAAAAGTGAGAATAACTAGCAAACCCAATTCCCATTAAAATAAATATAAAAAAAACTTTAATGAAAGTTTTACCAAAAATAAAACTTTTTAAGGGAGGAGGAGCTGATGGAGGTGTGGAAACCTCATCTGGGCTTGTATATGGTGAATTCTCGGTAAAAGAGGGAGAATTGTACTCCATATTGGCAGCAGAAAAATAGTTGGCATTTTGTTCTTTAGAGTTTATATGAACACCTTCTTTTGAATTTTGCATAGTTTGTTGAAAAATTTCATTAAAAAACTCATTTTTCTGTTGTCTTTGAGAAAAATTGTCTGTTGGGACATTTCCTACATTGAGCACGTCAGCAAATTCTTCTTCTAAACTACTACTAGTCGGTACATCATATTCTGGGGCTTCATACGGGACTTCTGGAACCATAATAGGGCCAGTTTTTTCTACGATTTCCTCTGAAAATTTATAAGTATCAACAGTGGGAGGAGGAGTATCTCTGCCCGTATAGTTATGGGCAAAAAAGCTATCCGTTTGTTTTGTATTAAGGGAGGCTGATGAGGACAGAAACTCATCTAAATTATTTTTGTTATATGAAATTTCTCTGTTTAGGTTAGAGATATTCTCAGTGTTATTGATGTGTTGGGTTTGAGCTTCGTTATATATCGGAACTTTTTCGCTATAAGTTTCTTGTTGTGAGGGGGGGGCTTCAAAAAAATGGGGATAATTGGTTGTATGATCTTCTTGTGAAGCCCCCTTTAAATAAGATTGTCTATCAACTGGTGGAGAATCTAAAGGTGAGGAGAAGGTACTTGTTGTTTGATTTCTTGCAGTGTTTTGTTTTTCTGACTCAAGATTAGAAGATGAGAAAAACTCATTTTCCTCTGTAGAAAAGGAGACATCAGGATAATCTTTTTTAATCAAATTTTCTTGATCAGCTGAAATTTTATAGGGATGGTTTATAGGAGTGTCATAGAAGTTTTGATTGTCATCATAAGTTTTTTGTATATTCGTAGTCTCAGGTTGTTGTGAATTTATTTGTGAAAAACGATTGGTTCGTTCAACATCTTCAGGCATCTCTCTCTTATTTTCGCGCCTTTCAGATTTATCAAAAAAGAAATTTTCTGATTCTGATTGTGACATAAGATTACTTTTTTCAAGAAAAGGATTAGCACTGGTTGCTGTTGTTTTCTGTTGAGGTGATTGATTCTTTGGGATTGGTAATGGAGAAAGTGCATCTAAAATTTGTTCTTCATCATGGCAGCTAGGTGAAGAATATTTCTCTTTAGATAAATTATTTTGTTTTGAATGGTTGAAAGAAGCAGCTTGTGCAATATCTGAGGCTGTTGCGTTGCTGGTTGCATGCAAGTCCCATTGTTTTTTTTGATCATTGAACGGTAAGTCATGTGCTAAATTATTTTCAAGTTCTTCTTCTAGAAAGGACAAATCAAAATCATCATCATGGGATGATATTTCGGGGTGAGATGTTGATCGATCTGTTTTTAAAGAAGATTGCTCATTTTGATTTCCGCTTTGTTTGTGCGGATTAAAAATGCGCGTAAGCCTTTCTAAGGGATCATGGTGTTCATGATCGTGTTTTGTTTCGTGTAGATTTTTGCGATCGTTATCGCTCATAGCTTTTCTCACATGATGGTTTGCACTTACGTGCAATCAATGGTTGATTTTGATTTGTTATATTAAAATTATAAATTTTCCCCCTCTCATGCAAGGATACATGAAAAAGTTTATCAATAGAGTACCTATTGTATGTATTTATAGAACTTTTTCAACGCATTTCTATGGGGGCTTCGACTCCTATGATGGTAAGCCCTGATGATAAAGTATTGATAACAGCTTGTATCAATCCCAATCTTGCAAAGGATAATTCTTTATCATCAGGTTGAATAAAGCGTAAATTGAGATTTTCACTCCCTTTATTCCAATGGGTGTGAAAGCTGGAAGCAAGGTCATAAAGATAAAACGCTAATCGATGCGGTTCCTTATGAACTACGGCCTGTTCAATGATACGTGGATATTCAGAAAGTTTGCGTATTAACAATATTTCATGGTCATCTGTTAATCGATGAAGATGGGCAATCAATGTATCATTTGAAAAGCTTTTAATATGAAGCGCTTCTTGTGCTTGACGAAAGACTGAGTGACAACGTGCACTTGCATATTGTACGTAAAAGATGGGGTTATCTTTTGATTGTTCTGTTACTTTTGCAAAGTCAAAATCAAGAGGCGCTTCACACTTACGGTATAGCATCATAAAACGTACAGGATCACGACCAACTTCCTCGACAACATCGCGTAGCGTGACAAAAGATCCTGCTCTTTTTGACATGCGTACAGGATGACCGTTGCGAAAAAGTTTTACCAATTGACACAAGAAGACGCTTAATTTAGCTTTATCCCCAGAAATTGCTTTTGCCATTGCCTCTAGCCGCTTTACATAGCCAGCATGGTCTGCACCTAGAATATAAATCATTTCATCAAAATGACGATTAAATTTATCCCTAAAATAAGCAACATCAGCAGCAAAATAAGTGTAAGAACCGTCAGATTTGACTAAAACACGGTCTTGGTCATCGCCGACATTTGTTGAACGGAACAAAGTTTGTTCGTTTGGTTCCCAGTCTTCTATATTTTGTCCCTTGGGAGGGGGGAGTTTTCCTTTGTAGATATAACCATTTAAAGTGAGGTCGTTGATGGTGTTACGAATGGCGCGTGCATTATCTGCATAAAGCATTCGCTCAGAGAAAAAGATATCATGATAAATATTAAGAGCAGCCAAATCTTCGCGAATCATGGACATCATTGCATGAATTGCACGTTCTTTCACAAGAGATAAGGCTTCATCTTTATCCATCGTGAGGAGTTGGTCACCAAACTCTTGAGCAAGCGATTGACCCAATGGTATCAAGTATTCTCCAGGATAGAGTCCTTCTGGAATTTCATTAATTTTTTGCCCAAGAGCCTCACGATAGCGCAATAGTACAGAGTGGGCGAGGACTTCGATTTGTTGACCAGCATCATTGATATAATATTCTTTTGTAATGTTATAGCCCGTAAACTGCAGCAAATTGGAGAGAACATCCCCAACAACCGCTCCACGGCAGTGTCCTACATGCATTGGTCCTGTCGGATTTGCTGAAACATATTCAACATTGACGCGTTTTCCTTGTCCCATTGGAATACGACCATAAGAAGTGCCTAATTCAAGCATGGATTTTATAGCATTTTGCCAAAATAATTTTGTAAGCTTTATATTTATAAAACCAGGACCGGCAACATCTATATTTTCGATAGAGGAATCATTTTTAAGAAGTTCTATGATTTTATCGGCAAGTGCACGGGGATTGAGCCCAATAGATTTTGCAAGCACCATAGCAGCATTGGTTGATAAATGACCATGGGAGGAATCACGCGGAGGATCAACAGTGATTTTTGATAAATCTAGATCTTCTCCATTTTTCCCTTTTATATCAGATAATTCAATTGATCTTTTAATTTTTTTTTCGAAGTTTTTAAAGATATTCATATTTAGCTTCCATGATGATGCCAAAAGCCATTAAACGAAATTATCTGTATGGTCAAATAAACGCTGATATTCACGTAGAGCGTAGTGATCCGTCATGCCTGAAAGAAAGTCAGCAATCAAACGTGCTAATTCTTGATTTTTTAAGTGCACTGTTTTGCTCTGCCAACTTTCAGGCATTGTATTTGGATTTTCATAATAACAATTGAATAATTTTTGTACAATGCATTTTGCTGCATTGCGACGACTAAGAACTTGTTCATGGTAGTAAAGATTTTTAAATAAAAAGTTTTTTAGTTCTTTTTCATAAACGGTCATTGTCGGTGAAAAGGTGACAATGGTTTGTTTTGCTTGGTGAATATCGTTTATGCTGGTTGGTTTGATGCGTGCTAAATTTTCTTGTGATTGTTTGATAACATCTTCAACCATGGTTGTTATTTGTCTTCGTACAAGTGTGTAACCGCGACGCGCTTGGTCGAGGTGGGGATGCTCATCTGTTATATCTTTTAATATTGCTGCTGTTAGTGGAACATGTTCAAATTGATCGAGTGTTAAAAATTGCGAACGTAGACCATCATCAATATCATGCGCATTGTATGCGATATCATCTGCAATAGCAGCACATTGCGCTTCTAGCCCTGCAAAACAATCGAGTGCAAGGTCTTGCTTTGCATTGTATTGTAAAATATCGATAGGAACCTCCTTATTCTTTGCGTGAGGACCTAAAAGGGGACCATTATGTTTTACAAGTCCTTCGAGGGTTTCCCATGTAAGGTTAAGTCCATCAAAATTTGCATAGCGCTGTTCTAGTTTTGTGACAATGCGTAATGCTTGTGCATTATGATCAAAGCCGCCATAATGTACCATGGCTTCATTAAGAGCATCTTCTCCAGCATGGCCAAAGGGTGTGTGTCCAAAGTCGTGAACAAGGGCAATGGCTTCGGCAAGGTCTTCATCAAGACACAGGGCACGGGCTAATGTTCTTGCAATTTGAGAAACCTCTATGGAATGGGTTAGACGAGTACGGTAATGATCGCTTTCATCAGCAATAAACACTTGTGTTTTATGTTTAAGACGTCGAAATGCATTAGAATGGATAATACGATCTCTATCTCGTTGAAAAGGTGAGCGTGTAGTGCTCATCGTTTCATGGTATAATCGACCACGGCTTGTTTGTGGATGAGCACTGTATACTGCTCGAGATTGGTAATTGAAGTTGATATTTCCTATATCCATTGCAAGCTGTCCATTATCATCTTAAAATTGAGAGTGGTTTATGACAAATAAACTGCTCTGTAAGTGTGGGATACTCTTTCTTGATGGTTTAATGCAAGGATATATAAAATGAATGTGAAAATTTCAGATGTTGCTGCTAAAAAAATTGCACAGATACTTTTGCGTGAACCCGATAAAATAGCCTTACGTATTTCTGTTGAAGGTGGTGGGTGTTCTGGTTTTTCTTATAAATATGACTTGGTTTCTGAAATGTGTGAAGATGACCTCGTTCTCAAAAAAGACGGGGCAGTTGTGTTTATTGATTTACTATCACTTCCTTTCATGGAAGGAGCTGAGATTGATTTTGTTGATGATCTTATGGGACAGTCTTTTCAAATCCACAATCCCAATGCTGTTTCATCATGTGGTTGTGGTGTAAGTTTCTCAATTTAAAATGATGGCTGTGTGATATTGTTTCTTGAAAAAAAGATCATGTTGGTCAACAATGCAAAAATGGGTATTCTTATAAAAATAGTGCACCGATGTGTATGGTTGTGCGTGGTACTTGCTTTATTGACTTGGAGCCACAGTGCTTTTTCTGAAGCAGGAGAAGGGCAAGATCAGCAGCAGGGACAATCAAGGAGTTTTATTGTCAAGACTCAAGAGCAGGAAAACGAAAACTTAGCCTCTCAAACACAACTCATTTTGAAGGCTCGATTAACAAAGAGTCATCCGGATATTGAAAAAGGGCTTGTCTGGCGGGTTTATGCCCCTATTCTAGGGATTGATAATAAATTACCATTAGTGGCAACCTATAAGGGGGGAAGTGCACGTTTTGATCTCGAACCAGGAAATTATCTTGTTCATGTCTCATTTGGTCATATGAGTGCTGTGCGCCATATTCGTTTAGAAAATGGGCAGAGTCTTGTAAAAAACTTTAATCTTGAGGCTGGTGGTGTCATTTTAAATGCAACACTGCTCAATGGTGTAATGAATGAAAAAGAACTCCGTTTCACTATCTATGAGGATGAAAAAGAAAATGATGATACGGGAGTGATTATATCAAATGTTAAACCCCAATCAGTTGTGCGTTTAAAAGCTGGCCGCTACCATGTTGCTTCCCATTATGGTTCTATTAATGCGACGGCTCGTTCGGATATTCAGGTGGATGCTGGTAAAATAACAGAAATTACTCTTGAACATCAGGCCGCTCAGATTGTCTTAAAGCTGGTACGACAAGAAGGAGGAGAAGCGCTTGCAGATACAAGTTGGTCTCTTGCCAATGATTCTGGTGATATCGTTTATGAAACAGTTGGTGCGTATGTTTCACTTGTGTTAGCAGAGGGAGAGTATATTGCAATTGCTAAAAATAAAGATAAAATCTATCAAAAAGTTTTTTCAGTCGTTTCTGGTCATGATGAAGATATAAGTGTGGTAGCGAATGAAGAAAATATGCAACGAGTTGATGAAGATGTGGATTGATCTTTGTTCATGGGGGTAAACTATGATGAAAGACGGGGTATGAATTTTGATTGAAATTTCAACAGTTGGTGTGTTTTTTGCTGGGGCTCTCTCTTTTTTGTCACCATGCGTTTTGCCGTTAGTTCCTCCTTATTTGTGCTATATGGCAGGAATTGGTATTGATGATTTTCGTTCAGAAAAGCCTGCTGAGAAAGTCTTTATAAGGTGGGCTTTATTGTCTTCTGTTATTGCTTTTGTTCTTGGGTTTACGACTGTTTTTGTTGCTTTAGGTGCCAGTGCTAGCACAATTGGTCAATTCATCGGTTATTATCGTGATTGGTTTGCTCTTGCTGCTGGAATTGTCATTATTATTTTTGGTTTAAACTTTTTTGGGATTTTCAAGATCGCTTTTTTATTTCGTGAGGCGCGTTTTCAGACCCAAAAAACACCTGCTGGTCCTTTAGGCGCGTATATTATAGGTTTAGCTTTTGCCTTTGGCTGGACACCTTGTATTGGTCCCATTTTAGGTCCTATTATAACACTTGCTGGAACAAAAGAAACTGTAGGTGAAGGAGCTGTTCTCTTAGCAGTTTATGCATTAGGTCTTGCTATTCCTTTTATGTTGGCAGCTTTATTTTCGAGCAGTTTTATGCGATTTTTAGGCGCTTTTCGTATTCATTTAGGAAAAGTTGAAAAAATTATTGGTGTTTTTCTTATTCTTACAGGGATTTTGTTTTTAACAGGCTCTATGCAGGATCTTTCATTTTGGCTTTTAGAACATTATCCTTCGTTGAGTTATATTGAAGATATTCGTTGGCACGATATTATGATTTTTTTTGGATTTTCTCGTTAGTCTTATGTGTTTTTATGGTTAGAAGTTGTCTTTCTATTGTTCTTGCCGCAGGTGAAGGGACGCGCATGAAATCGTCTCTGCCTAAGGTACTTCATAAAATTGCTGGATTGCCTCTTATATGCCATGTTCTAAAACAAATAGAATTGGCAGGCTCTTCACAATTAGCAGTTGTTGTGGGATGTGGTGCTAAGGAGGTTACGCACGTTGTTCAGTCATTTGTAAAAGATGTAATGATTTTTGAACAAAAAGAGCGTTTAGGAACAGCCCATGCTGTTTTGTCTGCTCGTTTAGCTTTGCAAAAGGGAGTGGATGATGTTCTTATTGTTTTTGGTGATACTCCTCTCATTCAGCAAGATTCATTGCACCAAATGCGTGCACAGCTTGCTGATGGAGCAGATGTTGTTTTTGCAGGTTTTCATACCCAAAATCCAACAGGTTATGGGCGTCTTCTCGAGAAAAATGGTCAATTGATTGCAATCGTAGAAGAAAAAGACGCTAGCGATGAAGAAAAAAAGATTTCTTTTTGTAACGGTGGAATACTCGCTATGCGCGGAAAACACGCACTTTCTCTTTTAGAGAAGGTTGGTAATAACAATGTGAAAAAAGAATATTACTTAACAGAGATTGCTTCTCTTGCAACACGCGAAGGATTAGATATGCGTGTTGTTGAAGTTCCTTTTGAAGATATTGTAGGAATTAATAACTGTTTTGAGCTTTCTCAGGCTGATTCTTTATGGCAGAAACGTAAAGCACACAATTTAATGTTATCAGGTGTTACAATTTTAAAACCAGAAACAGTCTATTTTTCTTATGATACAGAAATTGAACCAGGTGTGGTGATAGAACCAAATGTTTATTTTGGATTAGGCGTAAAAATACACTCTGGTGCTGTTGTTCACGCATTTAGTTATCTAGAAGGTGCTGTAGTTGGGACGGATGCACAAATTGGTCCCTATGCACGTTTGCGTCCTGGAACAGAGTTGGCGAAGTCCGTAAAGATTGGAAATTTTTGTGAAGTCAAACAAGCTAAGGTAGGAGAATCTTCTAAAATCAATCATTTGAGTTATATTGGTGATGCTGAAATTGGTGCACATACCAATATTGGAGCCGGTACGATTACTTGCAATTATGATGGATTTAACAAATATAAAACCATGATTGGTGATCATGCTTTTGTTGGCTCTAATACGGCACTTGTTTCCCCTTTGGTAATAGGGGATGGCTCTTATGTTGCTTCAGGAAGTGTTATTACTGAAAATATTCCTATGAACAGTATGGCTTTTGGGCGTGCACGACAGGTTATAAAAGAGGGCTATGCGACACAATTTCGAGAGCGTTTGTTAAAGAAAAACTTGTCAGAAAACAAACAGAAAAAATGATCTTTTTCAGTCTATTTCTTTGTTTAGTGCTGATTTAACGATGGATGGGAGGTTTATTCTTAAAGATTGCCGTACTCCATGTTTGAATTATTTTTATTATTTATAGTTTTAAATAAAGGCTGTTGGATTGTTTTATAAGATTTAAATCTTAAGATGTGAGTTGGAGCTTTTTAATGTGTGGAATTATTGGAATTCTTGGAAAGAGGTGCGTTACGTCCTCTTTGGTTGAGGGGTTAAAGCGTCTTGAATATAGAGGATATGATTCATCTGGGGTGGCAACGGTCCATAATGGACATCTTTATCGTATGCGTGCTGAGGGGAAGCTTGTTCATTTAGAAGAAAAATTAAAAAAAACACCTCTGGAGGGAAGTTTAGGGATTGGTCATACCCGTT
The DNA here is from genome assembly GCF_042193415.1 of Bartonella sp. TT121SHDZB. NCBI lineage: Bacteria > Pseudomonadati > Pseudomonadota > Alphaproteobacteria > Hyphomicrobiales > Bartonellaceae > Bartonella > Bartonella sp. TT121SHDZB. The sequence continues at coordinate 17,742 of NZ_JBHILR010000012.1, forward strand.
GGGCTACGCATGGAATTGCTGTTGAACGCAATGCGCATCCCCATGTGACTGAAAAGCTTGCGGTTGTTCATAATGGTATTATTGAAAATTTTGTAGAATTGCAAAAGGAACTCATAGAGGATGGTTATATCTTTGAAACAGAAACGGATACGGAAGTTATTGCACATTTAATAACGCGTGCATTAAAAGATGGTCTTTCTCCGCAAGAAGCCATGTGTACCAGTTGGAAAAGGTTGCAGGGGGCTTTTGCTCTTGCTCTTATTTTCGAAGGTGAAGATAACCTTATGATTGCGGCTTGTTCTGGTCCACCTCTGGCAATTGGTTATGGAAAAGATGAATTTTTTGTGGGGTCAGATGCCATTGCTTTGGCACCATTTGTTGATTATATTAGCTATATGGAAGATGGGGATTGGGCTGTTCTCACACGGGAAGGTGTCACAATTTATGATGCTAACAACCAACCGGTAAAACGTCCTGTGACGACATTACTTGAAGGGGCTTTATTGATTTCTAAGGGTAATCATCGTCATTTTATGCACAAGGAAATGTTTGAACAACCTGAAGTAATTTCTCATAATTTGGCGCATTATCTTGACCTTGGAAATTATGCGGTTCGACCGCTTGAGAATTTGATTGATTGGAAAAATATTAATCGGCTCCTTTTTGCGAGTTGTGGAACGGCATATTATTCAACCTTAGTTGCGCGCTATTGGTTTGAGAAATTTGCTGCTTTAAGTGTTGATAATGATGTTGCTTCGGAATTTCGTTATCGTGAACCTCCTATAACGTCTGATGCGTTATCGCTGTTTGTTTCTCAATCTGGTGAAACAGCGGATACATTGGCTTCTTTGCGTTATTGTCGTGAACGGGGTATAAAAACAGCAACAATTGTGAATGTTGAACAATCAACAATGGCAAGGGAGGCTGATTTTATTCTCCCAACACTTGCGGGACCAGAAATTGGTGTTGCTTCAACAAAAGCTTTTACCTGTCAATTGGCAACGCTTGCTTCACTCGCTCTTAGTGCTGCTAAACAACGTGGTTATCTTACAGTTCAAATGGAACAACAATTGGTTCAACAGTTGGCAGAAGTTCCCCGTATTTTAAATGAGGTCTTAAAATTAGAAGGAAAAATTGAATCTATTTGTCGTGATTTGGTGAATGCAAAAAGTGTTCTTTATCTGGGACGTGGGACTTCTTATCCAATTGCTTTGGAGGGAGCCCTTAAATTGAAAGAGCTTTCTTATATTCATGCTGAAGGTTATGCGGCAGGTGAGTTGAAGCATGGGCCAATTGCGTTGGTAGATGAGACAATACCCGTTATTGTTGTTGCACCTTATGATCGGTGGTTTGAAAAAACTTTTTCTAATATGCAAGAAGTGGTAGCGCGCAATGGTCGTATTATTTTAATAACCGATAAAAAAGGAGCAGAAGTAGCTTGTCTTAAGACTTTATCAACGATCACTTTACCAGATGTTCCAGAATTTATTTCTCCTATTATTTATGCTTTACCCATTCAGTTAATCGCTTATCATACGGCTGTTTTATTAGGAACAGATGTTGATCAACCCCGTAATTTAGCAAAATCAGTCACGGTTGAATAAAAGTATATTTCTGAATCTTTTGGAGAATAATCAAGTGTAAGAAATTGATTTATAATGATAGCTTATTTTCCATTTTTCTCTGTTAAACGAGAATGCTGTAGACAGGTTTTTTCTTTCTCAATCCTTTACGATAAAATAAAAAATATCTTCTTATCTATCAAAAAATGGATCAGCTATGTGAACATAATGGTAAAAAAAGACGCAATATTGCTTCTACTGTTTTAATGCAAGAATAATTCAGATTGAAAGAGAAGATAGTGCTGTTGATTTGTTATTCGTTCATGAAACATAAAAATGGTAAGAGACTACATAGATCATTTATGGGTAATTCTAAGAGAGAAAATCATATTTGAACAGAGAGGTATTTAAGTTTTTTATTAGAAGATCTTTGTTATCCTGCTCGTAAGAGGCGTGTAGCATCATCGTGTCCGAAAAGATAAAGAAGCAAGCGTAAAGCTTGTCCTTGCTCAGAAGAAAGATAAGGATCGCGTTGTAAAAATAAACGTGCATCCTTTCTTGCCATTGACAAAAGGTCACTGTGAACTGCAAGGTTTGCTATATGAAATTCTGGGACTCCGGATTGTTTTGTACCTAAAAGTTCTCCTTCGCCTCGTAGGCGCCAATCTTCTTCAGCGATTTCAAAACCATCTTCTGTATTGCGTATAATATTAAGGCGTGTTGCTGCTGTTTTAGTCAGTGGATCTTTATAGAGCAAAATGCAGGAAGATTTTTTATTGCCTCGTCCTACACGTCCACGTAATTGGTGCAATTGAGAAAGACCAAAATGTTCCGCGTGTTCGATGATAATGATCGAAGCATCTGGAATATCTACTCCCACTTCAATGACGGTGGTTGCAACTAAAATACGTGTATTTCCACATTTAAAAGATGCCATAGCGGCTTCTTTTTCTGCTGTAGACATTTTTCCATGGATCATACCAACGTGTGCTCCAAAGCGCTCATGGAGAAATGCAAAGCGGTTTTCAATTGAAGTGAGATCAAGAGCTGTCGATTCCTCCACTAAAGGACAAATCCAATAGAGCTTTTCTCCTTTTTCTAATGCAATTGTGATTCTCTCTATAAGTTCATCAAGACGTTTCAAAGAAAGCGTTGCTGTTGTAATGGGTTGTCGTCCCATTGGTTTTTCGGTAATTTTAGAGACATCCATATCACCAAAAGCTGTTAAGACAAGTGTGCGCGGAATGGGCGTGGCGGTCATAACCAGCATATCAGCTTTATTGCCTTTTTCTGTAAGAGCGATACGTTGATGAACACCAAAACGGTGTTGTTCATCGATAATGGTTAAAGCGAGATTATTATAAGTAACGCTGTTTTGTATGAGAGCATGGGTTCCGATGACAATAGAAACTTGACCTGACAGAATATCATTTAAGATATTTGTCCGCAATTTTCCTTTTTCTCGTCCTGTTAAAAGCGTTGTTTGTAATCCGATTTTTTCGGCAAGAGGGGCAATAGTAGCAAAATGTTGCCTGGCAAGCACTTCGGTTGGTGCCATTAAAGCTGATTGTCCTGAATTTTCAGCAATTTGTGCCATTGCCATTAATGCAACGACAGTTTTTCCTGCGCCTACATCACCTTGGAGTAGTCTTAGCATCGGTTCTGGTGAAGCAAGATCATTTGCGATATCTTCTACTGCTTTTTTTTGTCCGGTTGTGAGTTGAAAGGGGAGGATATTGAGCAATTTGTTAGTATAAATTCCTGTTGCTGGTCGAGAAGTGCCAACAAGAGATTTAGTTTTCAAACGCACGAGTCCTAGCGCCAATTGACAAGCGAGCAATTCATCATAGGCAAGGCGCTTACGTGCTGTACTTTCTAAGGATAGATCATCGGGGTTAATGGGCGCATGGATACGGCGTAAAGCAACAGAAAAAGAAGGAAAATTTTGCTGCTTTTTTATATTTTCGTCTATCCATTCTGGTAGAAGAGGAATAAAATCAAGAGTGTTTTGTATGGCGCGTCTTAGTGTCTTTGCAGTTAGTCCTGCAGTAGAGGGATAGACAGGTTCGATGAGAGGTATCTGATTTGATTGTTCGCTTGGGGCAATATAGTCTGGATGCGCCATTGAAAGCTGTCCATTAAACCATTCAACTTTTCCTGATATAATGACTTTTTTTCCTTCGGGGAGTTGTTTTTTTAGCCAAAGAGGTTGAGCATGAAAAAAGACTAAATTTATTTTTCCTGTGTGATCATGGGCAATAACTCGATAGGGAATTCGGTTGTGATCACGGGGTGGTGGTTGATGCTGATCGATGATAATTTCGAGCGTAACAGTATCTCCTTCTTTTGCACAAATAATGTTGGGACGCATTCTGCGGTCTATAACGGAATGGGGCATTAATTGAAGAAGGTCAATAAGGGTTGCTTCGCGTTGTGTGGGATTAACATCTAAGAGTTTGGTCAATAAACCATAGACTTTAGGTGTAATACCAGAAAGAGTTCGGATAGAATTAAAAAGTGGGGTAAGAAGACTTGGAGGCATGAGCAAATTTAACCTGCTCTTTTTATTTTTTCTAGACCTTTAGAAGAGCTTTTTGGGGATAAAGTCATAAAGAGGAGGTTGCTTTATTTACACATTGAGTTTTAGGAAGAAAAATTGAATCTTTCAAAAGAAATATAATAAATAGAGTATAACAATTAAAGCGTTTATATGAGGTATATTTTTCTTCTTTTTATTTTAGGCGTTTATTTGCTGTGAATAGAGGCATTTTCTTGATAGAACTCTCTTATAAATATCAATAAAATTGAAATGTTTTTTCTGTGTAAGGTGATGAATTTATAGCTTTAAAATTATAATAAATTGAAGTTTTTTTCTTTTATGAGGGATGCTGTTTGATTTATGTTGTAGTGGAGAATTGTGAGAGTGGTAAAAAATAAAATGCAAATGCAAGAGAACAAAAATTCTCTTCCTCGCTTTATTCATTTGAGAGTGCATTCAGCTTATTCCTTGCTCGAAGGGGCTTTAAAAATCCCCCAAATTATTCAACAGACGATTTCAGATCATGCACCAGCGGTTGCTATTACCGATACCAATAATTTATTTGGTGCTTTGGAATTTTCACAGTATTGTCTTTCTCATGGGGTACAACCTATTATTGGTTGTCAGCTTACTGTTGATTTTTGTGATGAAAATGATCATTCACATTTGGTTAAATGGCGTAATCCTTCTGATTTCTGCTCTATTGTTCTGTTGGCTGCTAACGAAACCGGTTATGCTCATTTGGTTCGCCTTGTTAGCCGTGCTTATCTTGATAAATGTGATACTGATCCTCCTCATATTAAAGCGAATTGGTTGTCGGCACACAGTGAAGGCATAATTGCTTTAACGGGAGGAAAGGGAGGACCTATTAATCTTTCTTTGGCGGAAGAGAAAAAAGAACATGCTGTTGAGCGCTTAATTTATTTGAAAAAATCTTTTGCTGATCGTCTTTATGTGGAGTTACAACGGCATGGCTCTTATGACCGGAGAGTAGAAGCTGATCTTATTGAATTGGCTTATGCGCATGAAATTCCTCTTGTTGCAACAAATGAAGCCTTTTTTCTGAAAAGAGAAGGGTATGAAGCGCATGATGCGCTGATGGCTGTTTCAGAAGGACAAATCGTCTCTAATCCAGATCGCAAACGTGTGACACCAGATCATTATTTGAAGTCACAAGATGAAATGGTTGCACTGTTTTCTGATCTTCCAGAAGCTTTAGAAAATAGTGTTGAAATTGCTTTGCGTTGTCATATTGCCTCGCCTCTTCGAAAACCGATATTGCCTCGTTTTATAGAACAATCCACTAATTCAGAAACTACTTTAGAAGTAGAAGATAGTGAGTTATTAAATCAGGCTAAAGCTGGTTTGAAGATGCGGCTTGAAACAATAGGGTTGGCTGAAGGGTATACGATTGCAGATTATGAGCAGCGGCTTGATTATGAAGTTTCAGTTATTACGCGTATGCAATTTTCTGGATACTTTCTTATCGTTTCAGATTTCATAAAATGGGCAAAGGTTCATGATATTCCCGTTGGACCAGGACGGGGTTCTGGTGCTGGTTCACTTGTTGCTTATGCATTGACGATCACCGATGTTGATCCTTTGCGTTTTTCTCTTCTCTTTGAACGTTTTCTGAATCCAGATCGTGTTTCGATGCCAGATTTTGATATCGACTTTTGTCAAGAGCGGCGCGAAGAAGTTATTCAATATGTTCAAAAAAAATATGGACGTGATCAAGTTGCTCAAATTATTACCTTTGGTAAGTTACAGGCGCGTGCAGTTTTGCGTGATGTGGGGCGTGTTTTAGAAGTTCCTTATCGTCAGGTGGATTATCTTACAAAATTAATTCCTGCCACGCCAGGAAGTCAGGTAGAATTGGCTGATGCTATTAAGGATGAACCTAAATTTGAAGAGGAAAAGAAAAAAGATCCCGTTGTTGGACGCGCATTAGATATAGCACTTCAGTTGGAGGGACTTTATCGTCATGCTTCAACTCATGCTGCTGGGATTGTTATCGGAGATCGTCCACTTTGGGAGCTTGTCCCGATGTATCGTGATCCTCGTTCTGATATGCCTGTTACACAATTTAACATGAAATATGTGGAACAGGCGGGGCTGGTAAAATTTGATTTTCTTGGATTAAAAACACTTACTGTTTTGAAAATGGCAGTCGATTTTGTTGCCAGAAAGGGGATTAAAATAGATTTATCAAATATTCCTCTGAATGATGAAGCAACCTACGCTATGATGGCACGTGGTGAAACGGTTGGTGTGTTTCAGGTGGAAAGTTCTGGTATGCGCAAGGCGTTGATTGGAATGAAGCCAGACCGTATTGAAGATATTATTGCGCTGGTCGCACTTTATCGTCCAGGTCCAATGGAGAATATTCCAACCTATAATGCACGCAAACATGGGGAAGAGGAAATTGCTTCTATTCATCCTAAAATAGATCATCTGATCAAAGAAACACAAGGTGTGATTGTTTATCAAGAACAGGTGATGCAGATTGCTCAGGTTCTTGCTGGTTATTCGCTTGGAGAAGCTGATTTATTACGTCGTGCTATGGGGAAAAAAATTCATGCTGAAATGCAAAAACAGCGTACGCGTTTTGTCAATGGAGCTGTTGCAAGTGGCGTGGATAAAGATCAAGCTGATATTATCTTTGATCTTTTAGCAAAATTTGCCGATTATGGTTTTAATAAATCGCACGCTGCTGCTTATGCAATTGTTTCTTACCAAACGGCTTATATGAAAGCAAACTATCCCGTTGAGTTTTTAGCTGCTTCAATGACATATGATATGACGAATACAGATAAGCTCAATGATTTTCGGCGTGAAGCATTAAGGTTGGGTATTGAAGTTATTGCACCTTCTATACAAACATCTCATCGTGTTTTTGAGGTTGGTGATAACTGTATTTATTATTCTCTTGCTGCCATTAAAGGTGTGGGAGAAACTGTTGTAGATCATATTGTTTCTTGTCGTGGGAATAAGACTTTTAAGGATTTGGAAGATTTTTGTGCGCGTGTTGATCCTCGTATTGTTAATAAGCGTGCGATGGAAAGTTTAGTTTGTGCTGGTGCTTTTGATTGTTTTAACATTGCACGTGAGGTTTTATTAGCCAATCTTGGAACCCTTCATGCGCGTGCACTTCGTATTCTCGATGACAATTCTAGCGGGCAGGTTGATATATTTGGAATGGCAGGCGGATTAAAAGAGCCCTTGATTTTATCGCAAACGACTCCTTGGTTGATGGCGGAAAAGCTTTATCGAGAATTTCAAGCTATAGGTTTTTACTTTTCTGCGCATCCTTTGGAGGAGTATCAAGCTATTCTGAACAAAAAACGCATTCAGACTTGGGGTAATTTTGCCAATGCCGTTAAAGGGGGAGCAACGGCTGCACGGCTTGCTGGAACTGTTGTGGCAAAAAACGTGCGCAAAACAAAATCTGGTAAAAAAATGGGAATTATTCATTTTTCTGATACAAGTGGACAATATGAAGCAGTTCTCTTTTCTGAGGCACTCTCGGATTATGAAGAGATGCTAGAACCCGGAAAATCTTTTATTATTACGGTGAGCGCAGAAAATCGTTCTGAAGGAGTTAGTTTGCGAATTGAAACAATTCAGTCTTTGGAAAATGAATCATTACAACAGCATAAAATGATGCGTCTCTTTATAAAAACAGTTGATATGCTTCCACAAATTGAACAAAATTTAAATCTTGGGGGGAATGGAGAGGTTGGGCTTATTTTAATTCAAGAGGATGGATTGCGAGAAGTCGAAATTGCGCTTCCTAAGCGATATAAGGTAAATTCACATGTCGCAAATGCTATGAAATTAATTCAGGGTGTTGTTGATGTAGAATTGAGTTAAAGAAAGATTAAAGATGGGAGCTGATTTTGAGTGGTGTTTTTGCTTTTAGGAGAGCTAAAAATGGAGCTTTTAAAATCGGATTGTAGGTTTCGAAAAATATAGCTTTTATTTGAGTAAATTATGATATTTTTTTAGTGTCATAAAATTAAAAAAAATCTCGTTCTTTCGTAATATTCAAAGTGCCGGAAGGATTTTATAAGTTTTTATCATTATTTTTTTATAGAACTCATCGCATCATACATGTAAAGCCAATTGAGATCTGACATAATGCTCTCTGGTGTACGAATTTTCATCATGAGATTGCGTGCAATTGCTATGGGACCGGTTGCGTGATAGGCCAATCTATTGAAATCTCCGCGTTTTTTTACTGCTGCAATACGGGGTGTGCGTGTTGTTTCGTAAAGCGAAAGTGCTTTCGTTAATGAAAAATCTTTCAATGAAAGTGCTTTTGCTAATGTGGCGGCATCTTCGATTGCCATAGCGGCACCTTGTGCTGCAAAAGGTAAGGCAGCATGTGCGCAATCGCCAACAAATACTTGTCTCTCTAAACCGATAAAACGATTTTGTTTCATTTGAAAAAGTGGCCAATAGCTCCATTCATCAATATGATCGAAGATTTGTAAGATTTTTGAATTCCAATCTTTAAAAAGAGATTTGAGTTTTTCTTTATCTCCTTTATGGGCCCATCCTTCTTTTGAATTTTCTCCATGCGTAATGGCGACAAAATTAAAAATTTTTTCTGACGATTGAATGGGGTAGACAACAAGATGATTTTGGGGTCCCATCCAAGCCGTAATTGTCTTCATATTTTGCAATGAAGAACGAAAGTTTTGAGGAAGATTATCAAATGTTGTTGTTGCACGCCAAGCAATAAAGCCACTAAAATTTGCTCTCTCATGAAAAGGAGATTGTTGCCGTAATGTTGACCAAACGCCATCACATCCGATCAGGAGGGGCGTTGAATAAAGCTGTTCTGTTGCCGTATCTGTTTTTATTGTCGTGATTTTAATGTTGGTTGCCGATTGGGTAGAAGATACAATTGTTTCGCCTGCTTTGTATTTGATCAAAGGATTTTCAATCACTGCATTATATAAAATTTTTTGTAAAGCCGCGCGGTGAATCGTCATATAGGGGGCTTTCCAATATTTTTCTGTTAGATTAATAAGATGAGCCCGTAGATGTATTTTTAAAGATAATCCATCTTTTAACTCAAGAAAATCTGGGATTGTCGCGACTTCAGAGAGTTTGTTAAGAAGTTCCCAGCGAGCAAGAATAGATGTTGCATTTGGTGTCAATTGAATACCAGCGCCTATCGTTTCAAGTTGTTTACACTTTTCGATAATGGTGCTTGCAATTCCTTTATGAGAGAGTGCTAAAGCAGTGCTTAAACCAGCAATTCCTCCTCCAACGATGATGGGTGTTTGGTCCACAAATGATTTCATATTAAACAAGTAGAGTGTAAAAAGTGGCTATTTAAGAAAACCCTAGAACACATTATAATAGCTTGTCTGGATGATATAAACATCCTGTTGGGTTTGTTTGATTGTACGATAGCGAGGGAACATAACGATAAAGGGTTGAGCAATAAGGGCAAATTTTCTCATCAGCTGCTCCCATGTCGATAAAGATATGAGGATGATCGAATGGTTGTGTAGCGCCTACACACATAAATTCTTTCACACCAATTTCGATTGTTTTATATCCAAGATCATTTTGGAAATGGGGAATATTGTGATCAGCCATGGCGTACAAACTCCAGAATAAATTTTCTCATCAGCTATGATTGAGCTCTTCTATTTTATAGGCGTGAGTTTGTAATAAAGCGTATCATAATGCAAGCTGCTTTTTAAGACAAATTTCTCCTCTTTTATGCTATATTAAAATAGCTGTCTTACTTTTAGTGCTTTGCGCTTCGTTTCAAGTATTTTTAAATATTAAATGGAAATATAATAAAAAAGTTAGGCATTGACGCATTATTATGATGATAACATATTATAAAATATTATGTGAGATATTTTATCAAAGATTTTAGAAAGTATAAAAGAAAATTATTTAGGATATATGGCACAGAGGGTGGTAAATAAAATTTCTATATCGAATATAACAATGAAAAATCCGGTACGGTTTATTAATCGAGAGTTTTCATGGCTACAATTTAATAATCGTGTTTTGATGGAAGCGGCTAATTCGAAACATCCTTTATTAGAACGTCTACAATTTCTTTCTATTTCAGCTGCAAATCTTGATGAGTTCTTTATGGTTCGTGTTGCTGGACTGGCGGCTCAAATTCGTTCTTATGTTACAGTATGCAGTGCAGATGGGCACACTCCACAGGAACAGCTTGATATTGTATTAGCTGAGATTTCAAAGCTGCAGGCTCATCAACTACGAGAATTGAATGTTTTACGTGATGAATTAAAAAAGAATGATATTGAAATTATTTGTTCTGATGATCTTTCAGAAATTGAAAAATCATGGCTTGAAAAATATTTTCTTGAGACAATTTTTCCTGTTTTAAAACCTTTGCCTGTTGATTCTACTCATCCTTTTCCATTTATTCCTAATTTAGGGCTTTCTCTTGCGATTCAATTGTCTGGAGGAACTGATCAGAACTCACACACAGTGTTGTTACCTATTTCAATGCTTTTGAGACGTTTTGTTCTTCTGCCTCAGAAGGGCAATCATTTTCGTTTTATTGCCTCTGAAGATATTATTTCTTTTTTTATTAAACAGGTATTTCCTAACTATGAGGTTAATGGAATTGGTACATTTAGAGTAATCCGAGATAGTGATATTGAAGTAGAAGAAGAAGCTGAGGATCTTGTCCATTTTTTTGAAACTGCTCTCAAAAGGCGGCGCCGTGGGCAGGTTATTCGTGTTGAGTTTGACGCAAAAATGCCAGAGAGTTTACGCCAATTTATAGCGAAGAGTCTCGCTGTTCCTGATAATTGTATTAATGTCCTTGATGGATTTTTAGCGCTTAATACGGTATCAGAAATTGTTTCTATTCCCCGTGATGATCTCAAATTTATTCCTTATATTCCTCGTGTTCCGGAATGTATTCGTGAACATAATGGGGATTGTTTTGCGGCTATTCGTGAAAATGATATCGTGATTCATCACCCCTATGAGACATTTGATGTTGTTGTCCAATTTTTACGTCAAGCTGCTTGTGATCCTGATGTTGTGGAAATTAAACAAACTCTTTATCGTACATCAAATGATAGCCCAATTGTTGGCGCTTTGATTGAAGCCGCTGAACAGGGAAAATCTGTGACTGCTTTGGTAGAACTTAAAGCGCGTTTTGATGAGGAAGCAAATATTCGTTGGGCACGGGATCTTGAAGGTGCTGGGGTTCAAGTTATTTTTGGTTTTATTGCATTAAAAACGCATGCTAAGATGTCATTGGTTGTGAGACGTGAGGGAAAACGTCTTCGCTCTTATGTTCATCTTGGAACAGGAAATTACCATCCCGTTAACGCTAGAACTTATACTGATCTTTCTTTTTTTTCTACAGATGATGTTATCGCTCATGATGTTGCGTTATTGTTCAATTATATTGCGCAATATGAGCGTCCAAATGAAACCATGAAGATTGCTTTTTCACCCTTAACATTGCGTGGTCGTATCTTAGAGCATATTGAAAGAGAAATTGCTCATGCACACCAGGGAAGATCTGCTGCTATTTGGATGAAAGTTAATGCATTGGTTGATCCTGAAATTATCGATGCTTTATATCGTGCCAGTCAAGCAGGGGTGCAAATTGATTTGGTTGTGCGGGGAATATGTTGTTTACGTCCTGGTATTCCAGGAATTTCAGATAATATTCGTGTAAAATCAATTGTAGGGCGTTTTCTTGAACATAGTCGCATCTTTTGTTTTGGGAATGGTCAAGATTTACCCAATGAAAATGCACTTGTTTACTTAGGCTCTGCCGATATGATGCCTCGTAATCTAGATTACCGTATTGAAATATTGGTTCCAGTTTTTAATAAAATGGTGCGTCGGCAGATTCTTTTACAAATTATGTTGGCTAATATCATTGATAATCAACAAAGCTTTGATATACTTAAGGACGGAACATCAAGACGTGTCACACCACAGAGAGGTGAAAGTCTGTTTAATGCGCAGGAGTATTTTATGGCGAATACGAGTATTGCGGGGAAAAATGAGTCTTTTGAATCTTCTGTCTCGCGCTTGGTTGCGTTGCATCGGCAACAAGCCGAAACACATAAAGACTAAAATCCAATGACATATGGAGATGCTCAAGGTCGGCTAAAAGGGCGTAAACCTGTTGCTGTTATTGACATTGGTTCAAATTCTGTTCGGCTGGTTATTTATGAGGGGCTTGTTCGCTCACCAACGGTTTTGTTTAATGAAAAGGTTCTTTGTGGTCTCGGTCAGGGTGTGGCAAAAACGGGATTTTTAGAAGAAAAGTCGATGAAAATGGCGTTACAAACACTGAAACGGTTTCGTACGCTTTGTCGACAGATTGGGGCAGATGAGGTTTATACTTTAGCAACGGCAGCAGCACGAGATGCAACAAATGGTGTAGCGTTTATTCAGCATGCTGAGGATATTTTGCAAAATAAAATATATCTTCTTTCAGGAAGTGAAGAATCTATGTATTCAGCCTATGGAGTTGTTTCTACTTTTTATCAACCAAAGGGTATTTCTGGAGATCTTGGTGGCGGAAGTCTCGAGCTGATTGATATTGATCATTCTGATGTGGGTGAAGGGATAACGCTTCCATTAGGGGGATTACGGTTACAGTATATGTCAAATAATGATACTACTGTAGCCACAAAAATTGTACATGAGCAATTTTATAAATCTTCTGTTGCTCGTACGCGTAAAGGTATAGCACGTTATTTTTATGCTGTAGGGGGGACATGGCGTAATTTGGCAAAGCTCCATATGGCAATGAAACACTATCGACTCCCTGTTATGCATGGCTATGAAGTTGATGCCGTTGAAATGGAAAGTTTTTTACGTCTTGTAGCAAGTGGTAATATTGATAATATGAGAGGAATTGCAGCGGTTTCTCAGAATCGCCGGAAACTTTTATCTTATGGAGCAATAGTTCTTATTGAACTCATTCAGTGTATGGAGTTTGAAAAGATAATCTTTTCTGGTGCTGGCGTTCGTGAAGGTTTTCTTTATTCACGATTGCCGCAGGCGATTCGACTTTCAGATCCTCTCATTGCGGCGTGCACTGAAATGGCTACTTTACGGGCACGTTCACCAAAACAAGCAGAAGAACTCATTGATTTTACGACGAATGCCTTTGAAGTTTTTGGAATTTCAGAAACTGAAAATGAATACCGTTATCGTCAAGCCGCTTGCCTTCTTGCTGATATTGGGTGGCGTATACATCCAGATTATCGAGGCAATGAAGCGGCAAATCAGATAGCATTAGGATCTTATCCAGGAATTTCTCATGAAGGGCGCCTTTATGCGGCGCTTGCTGTTTTTTTTCGCAATACGAGTTTACTGGTTGATAAAGAATCTCTTCCCATTTTTCAGTTAGCAACTCAAAATATAATTGAAAAAGCACGTATTCTTGGTGAAACTATGCGTCTTGCTCATCTTTTTAGTGCTTCTGTTGCAGGGATTTTACCTCATTTATTGTGGCATAAAAAAACAAATCATATTATCCTGCAGATCCCAAAGAATTACGCTGGGTTATTAGGAGAACGTCCTCTTGGACGATTAAAGAAGTTATCAAAAATAATAAAACAACCTCTCGCTTTTGAAATTTTTTGATTTTTTATCCTCATTTATTCGCGTTTCATATCTTATAAAAAGTGCTATTATTAAGTATTTTAGTTGCTATGCGGCTCATTTTTGATTGTTAAATTGCAATTTCTATAAGTTTTTTATAGGTATGGTAATGTGAGATATTATATCTTCGCGCTTTCTTATTACGCTAGGCTGCTATTTTTTAATGGGACATGTTTTTATTATAAGAATTTTTTCTTTTTAAAACTTTTAAATGAGAAACTATCTATTTTTCTAGATTTTCCTTAAAATAAGATTGCTATTTGGTTGACTAGATAAAGATTTAACTGTCATTTTTAATAAGAATTTACTATTAAGTTTTTAAATTTGTCAGTAGTAGGCTCTATTTAACATATTTTCGTTGTCCTATATATTAATTGATGTAGCTAATGACTAGCATAATGGATTTTTTAAAATGAGAATGTTTTTAAATTTATTCAGAGTCTCTTCTACATTTTTCAAATAAAATTGGTTTAATTTAATAAGGTGCGATTGCAAAATTTTTCTCTTTTGATTAAAATTGTTTTGTGCTTATTTTCCCATCATTAAAGTAAAAACCTATTTGTCCCTTTAGTAGTTGTTCGGCTTTTTGACCAAATATTTCATAGCGCCAGCCATTCATAGCGGGGATATTTTTCTTTATTCCTCCATTGGCGATTTTTTCTAAATCATTGGATGTTGCAATAATTTTAGGAGCAATGCTGTTTTCGTTTGCAACAAGTTTTAATAACACTTTGAGCAGGTCGATAACAGCGGTTGTCGTATCATTGAGTGGATTATATTTAGGAATGGGGGGCAAAGTAGAAAGATCTACCTCTAAGCCTTCGTGGACAGCTTTGATTAATGATTGCGCAATTGAGAGTTTATCCCAATTCTTCTTATTAAGACCGCGCAACCGTTTTAATGCAGATTCATCTTTTGGTTGTTGGGTGGCTATTTCTATAAGGCATTCATCTTTCATGATATGACGACGTGGCATATTGTATCTTCGTGCTTCACGTTCACGCCAAGCTGCTATCTTTTGTAATACAGCGAGTTCACGTGGTTTTTTAATTTTTCCTTTTACTTTTTTCCATGCTTCATTTTCTGGCATATCATAGGTTTTAGGATTTAAAAGGATTGTTATTTCATCATCCATCCAGTGAGTTCGTTGATTTTTCTCTAACCTTTTTTTCAATAACAAGTAAACATCTCTTAAGTAAGTTACATCGGAAAGTGCATAGAGCAGTTGTTTTTCAGACAAAGGGCGGTAACTCCAGTCTGTAAAGCGGGAGGATTTATCAAGATGATGCCCTGTACAGCGTTGTACAATTTGATCATAGGAGATAGAATCACCAAATCCACAAATGGATCCTGCTATTTGCGTATCAAAGAGAGGGGAAGGAATAACACCTCCAAGGTGATAAATTGTTTCAATATCTTGGCGCGCAGCATGAAAAACTTTTACAACTTTTTTATCGACCATAAGGTCAAAAAATGGTTGTAAATTAATATCTGGTGCTATGGGATCAATCAAAACTGTAACATCTGGTGAGGCGAGCTGTATTAAACACAGTTGAGGCCAAAAAGTTGTTTCGCGGATAAACTCAGTATCGACTGTTACAAAATCAGAGGTACGTAGAGCGTTAAGTGCAATTTCAAGATCTGTTGTTTGTGTAATAAGATTCATCATTTTATTATAATTCGATAAATTAAATTTGTCCTTTGTTGACTTTATTTTTGAGTTTTTATTCTCATATCTTGACAAATGGTTATTAAAAAGCGTTTGTAGCGCATGTGAATATTATAATCAAAGGCAAAAAACATGCATCGTTATCGCAGTCATCATTGTGCGGCTCTTCGTAGATGTGATGTAGGAACACAAGTTCGTCTTTCGGGGTGGGTTCATCGTGTTCGTGATCATGGAGGGATTCTTTTTGTGGATTTACGTGATCATTTTGGAATCACACAAATTGTTGCTGATCCTGCTTCACCAGCTTTTAAAGTTATTGAAAAAGTGCGTTCTGAATGGGTTATTCGTGTGGATGGGGAGGTGTGTGCTCGTTCTGATGAGGTTATTAATGCAACGCTTCCAACAGGTGAGATTGAAATTTTTGCACAAGAGGTAGAAATTCTTTCAAAATCTGATGAGCTTCCTTTACCGGTTTTTGGTGAGCCTGATTATCCAGAAGATATTCGATTAAAATATCGTTTTCTTGATTTGCGTCGGGAGACTATGCACAAAAATATCATGCGTCGGACTGAAATTATTGCGGCTATGAGACGGGCTATGCAAAATAATGGTTTTACGGAATTTACGACGCCACTTTTGACAGCTTCATCGCCGGAAGGCGCACGTGATTTTTTGGTTCCGAGTCGTGTTCATCAGGGAAAATTTTATGCGTTACCGCAAGCGCCACAGCAATATAAACAATTGTTGATGATGTCAGGTTTTGATCGTTATTTTCAGATTGCTCCATGTTTTAGAGATGAAGATCCGAGGGCCGATCGTCTTCCTGGTGAATTTTATCAATTAGATGTTGAAATGAGTTTTGTTGAGCAAGAAGATGTTTTAGCAACTATGGAACCTATTATGCGTTCTATTTTTGAAGAATTTGCAGATGGAAAGACTGTGACACAAAGCTTTCCTCGCATTTCTTATGATGAAGCAATACAGAAATATGGTTCAGATAAGCCTGATCTGCGGAATCCGATCATTATGGAAGATGTTTCTCAGCATTTTTATAATTCTGGTTTCAAAGTCTTTGCTCAAATTTTAGCGAATGATGAGAATGCACAAGTGTGGGCTATTCCAGCTAAAACGGGTGGAAGTCGTGCTTTTTGTGATCGTATGAATGTATGGGCGCAAGGTGAGGGGCAACCAGGGCTCGGTTATATTTTTTGGCGTGAAGAAGAAGGAAAATTTGAAGGAGCAGGGCCTATCGCCAAAAATATTGGTGAACAGAGGACTGAAGCAATCCGTATACAGCTTGGGCTTGAAAGTGGAGATGCCTGTTTTTTTGTAGCTGGCGATCCCAAAAAGTTTTCATCTTTTGCCGGAGCAGCACGCATAAGGGTAGGGGAAGAATTAGATCTTCTCGATAGAGATAGTTTCTCTTTGGCGTGGATTGTTGATTTTCCATTTTTTGAATGGAATGAAGATGAAAAAAAGATTGATTTTGGACATAATCCTTTTTCCATGCCTCAAGGGGGAGAAAATGCCCTTGCCTGTCAAGATCCTCTTACTATTAAAGCTTTTCAATATGATCTTGTTTGCAATGGTTATGAAATTGCATCAGGTGGAATTCGTAATCACTTACCAGAAATGATGCTTAAAGTTTTTGAACTTGTAGGACTTTCTAAGGAAGTTGTGAAAGATCGTTTTGGTGGTCTTTATCGTGCATTCCATTATGGGGCTCCGCCACATGGTGGCATGGCTGCGGGAATTGACCGCATCATTATGCTGTTGCAAGGTGTTAAAAATTTGCGTGAAGTTGCTTTATTCCCTATGAATCAACAGGCGCTTGATCTTTTGATGAGTGCTCCGTCTGAGGTTTCTTCTACACAATTACGTGATTTAGGAATCCGCATGGCTCCTACACATAAAAATAGTTCATAAAGTTGGTAATGGATTGTTTTCATTTTTATACGTAGAGTGAAGTTTTTGTGCCTCTCAAGAGCATCGGTGTGTGTACTGTTTGTAAATTTAGATAGGTAAAAACGCTATTGTGTTGATTTTTTACGAGGCATTTTTATTCTTTGTTTCTATAGTGGCTCTTCCCCTTGTGATAGGTGAGGAAATAATTATGATTGCTTGATCATGAATAAATTAGAAATGAAAGAATTCTATAATATTCGGGAGTCTCATTTTAGTTGAAAAAAAATGAATTATATTTATATATCAATATATTATTTATTTTTTATTGAAGTTTTTACAACGTTGTAGCAGAGAATTGTGTTTCTTCGTTTTTATGAGAATAATGTGATTTTCCATTCTATGAGCTTACTCTGAAAAGTTTAAATTTCATAAGCCTTGAACATTTTTTTAGTTTTTCATAGAAAAACTGAATGGGATTGTTATACAATTTATCTTTATAATAAAAGATGATGTTTAAAAAGTGCTTTTATCATTCCAGAAAGGATGAAATCACTCTTTGTGGGCAGTTTTATCGTCGGATTTGACAAAACTTTCAATAAATTACTTAGGACAAGGGGGAAGGACATGTATAAATTTTTCAAATTGATATAATTTTCTGTTCATGTTCTAATTGTAGCGTTTGTTTTTATGTAATTGACTTTTAATAAAAAAGCCGACTCATAGAAGATTTCATTAAATAAATCCTATAAAATAATTTCTTATTATTGTGGGAATTGTTGTTTTAATACTATGTCTGATAAAATGAATTTACCTTTTGATAAAGAACATATTGAGCCAATAGAATTACGTTCTGCTTTACAGGAACGTTATTTGGCTTATGCGCTTTCTACGATTATGCACCGTGCATTGCCTGATGTACGTGATGGATTGAAACCGGTCCACCGGCGGATTGTTCATGCGATGCGTCTTCTCAAACTAAATCCTGGACAGTCTTATGCGAAATGTGCGCGGATTGTTGGTGATGTCATGGGAAAATTTCATCCTCATGGAGATGCATCTATTTATGATGCTTTGGTGCGCTTGGCTCAAAGTTTTGCTGTTCGTTATCCGTTGGTTGATGGGCAAGGCAATTTTGGTAATATTGATGGTGATAATGCTGCTGCTATGCGTTATACAGAAGCACGCATGACTGAAGTGGCTGCATTGTTGCTTGAAGGAATTAATGAAAATGCTATTGATTTTCGTTTGACTTATAATGAGGAAGATGAAGAGCCTGTTGTTTTACCAGGAGCTTTCCCTAATCTTTTAGCAAATGGTTCTTCTGGTATTGCTGTTGGTATGGCAACATCTATTCCACCCCATAATGTTGCGGAGCTCTGTGATGCAGCACTCCATTTGATTGCGCATCCCGATGTAAATGATGAGGATTTAAATCAATTTGTGCTGGGACCAGACTTCCCAACCGGTGGTATTTTGGTTGAATCTAAAAAGAGTATTGAAGAATCTTACCGTATAGGTCGGGGTTTTTTTCGATTGCGTTCGCGTTGGTATCAAGAAACTGGCAGCCGTGGTTCTTACGTGATCGTTGTAACTGAAATTCCCTACCAAGTTCAAAAGTCACGCCTTATTGAAAAAACTGCGGAATTGTTGCTTGCACGTCGGTTGCCAATGCTTGAAGATATTCAAGATGAGTCAGCAGAAGATATCCGCATCGTGCTTGTTCCTAAAAATCGGTCGGTTGATCCGGAACTTCTTATGGAATCCCTTTTTAAATTGACTGACTTTGAAGTGAGATTTCCCCTCAATCTTAATGTTTTATCTTCTGGAAGGATACCTAATGTTCTTTCTTTGCGCGAGAGTTTACAGCAATGGCTTGAACATCGGAAAGAAGTGCTTATTCGTCGCTCTCATTATCGGCTTGATCAAATTGATAGCCGATTGGAAATTCTTCATGGATATCTTATTGCCTATTTAAATCTCGATGAGGTCATTCAGATTATTCGTGAAGAGGATGAACCTAAAAAGAAGCTGATCAGTCGTTTTGAATTAACAGAAAATCAAGCTGAAGCTATTCTTAATATGCGCTTGCGCTCTTTACGTAAGCTTGAGGAATTTGAAATTCGTAAAGAATTTGAAAGTTTGAAAGCTGAAAAAGAAAAGCTACAGAATTTGTTAGCTTCTCCTATAAAACAGTGGAAAATAATTTCAGAAGAAATCAAAAAGGTTCGAAACACTTTTGGTCCTGAAACACTCTTAGGGAAAAGACGTACGACATTTGAAGAGGCACCAAGACATGATCTTGATGATATTCAACAAGCAATGATCGAAAAAGAACCGATTACTATTGTTATTTCTGAAAAGGGGTGGATGCGTGCTTTGAAGGGACACTTGAACGATTATAAAGCACTTTCTTTTAAAGAAGGAGACAGTTTAAAGTTAGCATTTCCAGCATTTACGACCGACAAGATTGTGCTGATCAGTACGGGTGGAAAGTTTTTTGCTATTGGTGCAAATAATTTACCTGGAGGGCGGGGACATGGTGAACCTATTCGTCTCTTAGTCGATATGGATGATGAGCACGATATTCTCACAGCTTTTGTGCATCACGCTGAGGAAAAATTGCTCTTGGTTTCATCTCACGGAAATGGCTTTATTGTTTCTTCTGCAGAAGTGATCGCCAATACACGAAAAGGAAAGCAAGTGATGAATGTGAAAGCTCCTGATAAGGTAAAGCTTTGTGTTCAAGTAAATGGTGATCATGTTGCTGTAGTTGGTGAGAACCGCAAAATGCTTATTTTTTCTATTGAACAAATACCAGAAATGAATCGCGGTAAGGGTGTTCGTTTACAGCGTTACAAAGAGGGTGGTATTGTTGATGCCAAGACTTTTAATTTATCAGAAGGCTTAAGTTGGCAAGATACAGCTGATCGAATCTTTAATCGTCAAGCTGACGATCTCATTGAATGGATGGGAATGCGTGCGGGTGTCGGGCGTTTGGTTCCAAGAGGATTTCCAAAATCAGGAAAATTTATCAATTAAATGTATTTTATACACGGAAAAGTTCCGTATGGTTTTATGATATGCAATATATTGATTTATAAGGATTATTTATGATTTTTTTATATTAAAAAGAAAGATCTAAAGTGTGAGTTTTTCTCTTATTTTTCTTCTGTTCAGGTTAAATCAATCAAAAATGTTTGCTTGCATGTCATAAGATGAGGGGAGATTGTGTGCATAAAAACTATTTCTTGTAAACCGTTTCAAATACAAGAGTTTTACAATAATAGGTATATTTGTTCTTTGGTCAGTGATTATGTTTTTGAAAACTGGGAAATAGTATCATAATGCCGGTTTGTGTTCTTTATTAAGTAAAGATGCTGCTATTCAATGGCTTTTATACATTTTCACATTATACCATTTATGGGTGCTGTCGTGAAATGATTTGATATTTCGAGAGCTGTACTTTTAAACAAACAATATGAATGTTTAACATAAGAGTGTTCTATTGGGAGATGTTTTATTTTGTCTGATAGGTTTATCTTCTTATTGTTCAAGAGAGATGTTATTAATCTTTCGTAGTAATATTTATTCGTTAGGATTACTATGATATTGCCTAAAAAGATGACCACGTTCAGCCCATAAGACGAGAAGTATGGCAGTGAGACTCAGAAAGAAAAATCCTGCTGAGTTTGGGATGGTTGTTTCATCAAATTGTTGGGCAATAAAAAAGCTAAGTCCTGCACCGATAGATGTTTGAAGAAAGCCAGATACAGAAGAAGCTGTTCCAGCTATTTCTCCTACAGGTTCAAGAGCGAGTGTATTGAAATTGGCCATAATACCACCGCAGGTAAACATTAATATACAATATAAAGTCATATAAAAAGGAAAAGGGATAACACCACCTGCTAAGATGGAGCCAATAAACCAAATGCATGAAGTGGCACAAAAGAGCAAAAGCATAGTATGAGCAATACGCCGCATTCCAAGGCGTCCAACGAGTTGAGAGTTAAAGAATGATGATAGAGCTTGAAATGCAGCACCAACTGCGAAAGCAATAGGGAACCAAAGTCCTAGATTATAGATCCCTTCATATGTTTGTTGTGATGTATTAACGGCGGTAAAGATACAGCCTAAAATAATGGACGTTGCAAGTGTATAGCAAAGTGTTGTGCGATTGGTTATTACAATCCATAAGTTGTGTTTAACTGAAGAAAAGGAAAGAGAGCGTTGCGCATAAAGAGTTTCAGGCAAGCGCAGTTGAATCCAAATCATCAGTCCTAAACCAATCATTGCCATGAAAATAAAAATATATTGCCAATGTCCGAGCAGTAAAATGATCTGTCCTGTTGCGGGACCAACCATTGGTGCAACAAGAAAAACCATCATAACAATAGACATAACTTCTGCCATTTTTCGACCACTGTAGAGATCACGTACGACGGAAACTGTGAGCACGCGCATAGCAGCCCCTCCAATACCTTGCAAGATACGTAAAATAAGCAAGAGAGAAAAATCAGTTACAAAGGCACAGCCAATCGCCGTAAATGAATAAAAAGCAAGCCCGAGAAGAATAAGTTTACGTCGTCCATACCTATCGCTTATTGGACCGAAAAATATTTGAGCAATGCCATAACTAATAAGATAACTCGAAATGATATAATGTTGATCATTTTCATTGAGAACATTTAAGCCCTCTAAAATATTGGGCATAGCTGGCAGCATAATATCAACAGCTATAGCGTTAATAGCCATAAGCGAAGCAATAAGAATAACAAATTCTTTATAGCCAATTTTGTTTCTAATCGCATCTCTATGCGTTTGTTCATCGACTGAATATGACATATGGTATCCTTGAAATAAAAATTTCGTCTGAAAACAGCTCTTTTTAAGAGTCTGAATAAAATGAAAGATACCTATGATTGATTACAGGGAATATTTTTTTCTTTCAAAAGTTCCTGTAACTCATTGTTTTGAAACATCTCTTTAACAATATCACAGCCTCCGATAAATTCACCTTTGATATAAAGCTGTGGAATTGTTGGCCAATTTGAGTAATCTTTAATCCCTTGACGCAATTCGTTAGAAGTTAAGATATTAATCCCTTTATAATTCAATCCTAAATAATCAAGGATTTGAACAACTTGTCCTGAAAACCCGCATTGCGGAGCGTCAGGTGTTCCTTTCATGAATAAAATGACGTCGTTTGTTTTAATTTCGTTGTCAATAAAATCATGAACAGTGGTCATTTTTATCCCTCGATATTTCTGATTTTTATCAGTGTTTAATTTATATTCATACTGCTTTTAATCGTATTAAATGTGTGAATGCAAGAAGAAATTTTAGATTATTTGGGGACATTTGTTTGCAACATTAAGGCGTGAAGGTCATTTCCCATATTGCCTTTAAGGGCATCATAGACCATTTTATGTTGTTGAACACGGGTTTTACCACGAAAACTTTCAGAAATAACTTCTGCAGCATAATGTTCCCCATCTCCAGCAAGATCACGAATTGTTACAGTAGCATCAGGAATGCCTTCACAAATAAGCGTTTCAATTGCATGGGCACTCATTGCCATCATTATTCTCCTATGTTGTTCATTTTTTTATAAAGGCTGTTTAAGAGAAAAAACAATTTTTATTCTTCACCCATAAATTGTGGAAACCAGTTTTCATAGGCTTTTGTGAGTTTGTCTACTGAAAGTGTTAATATCCCATCTATATTAAGAGAAGTACCCTCGACTTGACCTAGCTCTGTTAAAGAAACTGTATTGATTTGTGCACGCTCTTTAAGACTATTAAGAGAGTGAGGTTTGACGGCTAAAAGATAACGTCCTTGGTCTTCTCCAAAAAGTTCTGCATGATGGGGTGATTTATTGCTTAATTTTACTTTGATTCCTTTACCTGCTTTAATCACCATTTCAGCAAGTGCTATCGCTAATCCTCCGTCAGAAAGGTCATGGGCGGCGTGAATAAAACCACGATGTATGACATCTCGAACAAATTGACCATGCTTTTTTTCAAGTTGTAAATCTACAGGGGGGGGGGCGCCTGCATCAATATTTAAAATGTTACGTGCATAGATTGATTGTCCTAAATGGGAGCCGCAATTTCCTACTAAAACAAGAATATCTCCATTTTGCATACCACTTATTGTGACCATTTTAGACCAATCATTAAGAAGTCCTACACCAGCAATTGTGGGGGTTGGAAGAATGGCTTCCCCATTTGTTTCGTTGTAAAGAGAAACATTGCCTGAAACGATAGGGAAATCGAGGATTCTACAAGCTTCCCCGATCCCTTTAATAGCAAAAACCAGCTGTCCCATAATTTCAGGTTTTTCAGGGTTCCCAAAATTGAGATTATCTGTAGCAGCTAACGGTGTTGCACCTGTCGTACTAATGTTTCGCCAGCATTCTGCGACAGCTTGTTTCCCTCCCTCATAAGGGTCTGCTTCACAATAGCGAGGTGTTACATCAGAAGAAAAAGCAAGAGCACGTTTGCTATTGTTGCCTACACGAATAACGCCTGCATCACCTCCTGGGCGAATAAGGCTATTTCCTTGGATAAGGGTATCATATTGTTCATAAATCCATCGCCGTGAACTTTGATCAGCAGAATTCAATAAGGTCACAAGTGCATCACCAAGATTTTCAACTTTTTTGACGTCTTCTGCTTTTAAGGGTGTTTTTTTTGCCGGCTCACTCCAAGGACGGTCATAAACAGGTGCTTCATCACCAAGTTCTTTGATGGGAAGATTGACAACTTCTTCCCCTTGATGAAATACGCGGAAACGTAGATCATCGGTTGTTTTTCCAATAATGGAAAAATGGAGCCCCCACTTATGAAAAATTGCTGCTGCTTGCTTTTCTAACTCTGGTTTAAGAACCATGAGCATACGCTCTTGGCTTTCAGAAAGCATCATTTCATAGGCTGTCATGTTTTCTTCTCGAACAGGAACTGTATCGAGATTAAGCTGTATCCCTAAATTTCCTTTTGCCCCCATTTCAACGGCAGAAGAGGTGAGACCTGCTGCCCCCATATCTTGAATAGCAACCACAGCTCCAAGTTCCATGAGCTCTAAACATGCTTCAAGAAGACATTTTTCTGTAAAAGGATCACCGACTTGAACAGTTGGGCGTTTTTCACTGATTGAATCATCAAATTCAGCAGAAGCCATTGTTGCTCCACCGACACCATCACGTCCTGTTTTCGCACCAAGATAAACAACAGGGAATCCGATGCCTTGTGCTTTAGAATAAAAAAGGGCGTTTGTCTTTGCAATACCGGCGACAAAAGCGTTAACGAGAATATTGCCATTATAACGTTCATCAAAATTGACTTCTCCACCAACCGTTGGAACACCAAAAGAATTGCTGTAACCACCTATTCCAGAAACAACACCAGAAACAAGATGGCGTGTTCGCGGATGATCAGGAGCGCCAAATCGCAATGCATTCATAGCGGCGACAGGACGGGCTCCCATTGTGAAGACATCACGCAAAATACCACCAACGCCTGTCGCTGCACCTTGATAAGGTTCAATATAAGAAGGATGGTTATGGCTTTCCATTTTAAAAACAACACATTCTCCTTCACCAATATCAACAACACCAGCATTTTCACCAGGCCCTTGAATGACACATTTTCCTTCTGTTGGAAGAGTTCTTAGCCATTTTTTAGAGGATTTATAGGAACAATGTTCATTCCACATTGCAGAAAAAATTCCTAGTTCAGTAAATGTTGGTTCTCTACCAATTAACGTCAAGATACGTTGATATTCATCCTCTTTTAGGCCGTGTTGTGCAATGAGCTCTGGTGTAATAGTGATGTTATCGCAAGGCTTCATGAGTATTTATCCGTTAAATTAACTGAAATTCAGCATTTTAGTTTCTATCTAGCAGCTATTATAAGCAATAATGTTGTTTAATAATAAAAATATTCATAGACCGTAAGCTGAAGATTTTGTTCGTTTGTTTGGTGGGATTTAAGACCAAAAACGATCTTAAATAATTATGTATTTAGAGCAATAATACCCATTGTTGTTTGTGAAGAATTTCGTTCATAGATTTACGATATGAGATATCAACCTTTGTTTTATAATTATGGAGCTCGAGGATTTTTGCGGCATCATCCCTTTACTAACTCTAAAGCACTTTGAAAAAGTAAACGACCGTCAATACCGCCATGGGCGGGTTCAATAAAGTTTTCAGGATGAGGCATCATACCAAGAATATTACCAGCTTTATTAACAATACCAGCAATATCTTTCATTGAGCCATTAGGATTTGTATTTTCTGCATAACGAAAAACAATTTGTTCATTATCTTCCATTTGTTTTAATGTTTCACTATCAACAAAATAATTCCCATCGTGATGGGCAACAGGACAACGAATAATTTGTCCTTTAGAATAATATCGAGAAAATTTTGTCTTGGCATTGACGACTTCAAGTTTGATTTCACGACAAACAAATTTTAAAGAAGCGTTACGCATTAAAGTACCGGGTAATAATCCCGCTTCCAACAAAATTTGAAATCCATTACAGATCCCTATTATTGTAGTCCCTTCTTGTGCTTTTTCACGAATGGCTTTTAAGATGGGAGTTCGCGCTCCAATTGCACCACATCTTAAGTAGTCGCCATAGGAAAAACCACCAGGAATAATAATAACATCTACATCTGGAATTGTTGTTTCTGTTTGCCAAATTTTTAGTGGCTCAACTCCCGTTATATGATGTAATGCTGCAACCATATCTCGATCACGATTTAATCCAGGAAGTTGAATGATGGCAGTTTTCATGAGTGTTTCACTTACAGAAGTTCGATTGTATAATTTTCAATGACAGTATTTGCGAGTAACTCTTCACACACTTGTTCAAGTTTTCTCTTTGCGGTTTCAGAAGGTAGATCATCAAGAACAATATCAAAAACCTTTCCTTGACGAATGGATTGAATGCCTTCGAAAGCCAAACTTTTTAAAGCACCGACAATTGCTTCTCCTTGTGGATCAAGAACGCTTTCTCTTAAAGTAACTGTAATGCGTGCTTTCATTATTTTACTTCCTGCTTTTTAAAAGAACCTCTCATTTGAAGAGGAGTATTTGTAGAAGATGATGTTATTTTATCTTGTGTTTACTTTACGAGAACGGGACCACTTGGTCGTATTGGTTCATTTTCATTCATAATACCAAGACGTTTGGCGACTTCTTGATAGGCATTAATAAGCCCACCCATATCACGACGAAAACGGTCTTTATCCATTTTTTCGTGTGTTTGCATATCCCATAGTCGTGCAGAATCAGGAGAGATTTCATCAGCAAGAACAATGCGCATTGTTTCATCTTCCCATAGACGACCAAATTCCATTTTAAAATCAATTAATTGTATGTTAACACCGGCAAAAAGCCCAGAAAGAAAATCATTAATACGAATTGAAAGTTGCATGATATCTTCTATCTCTTGTGGGACAGCCCACCCAAAAGCCGTGATATGTTCTTCTGTCACCATGGGATCATCGAGAGAATCATTTTTATAGTAGAACTCAATGATGGATTGTGGAAGCGGGGTTCCTTCTTCTAGACCTAAACGCTTAGCAAGAGAGCCGGCCGCAACATTGCGAACAACAACTTCCAACGGAATGATTTCCACTGCTTTAATAAGCTGTTCGCGCATGTTTATGCGTTTGATAAAATGTGTTGGGATGCCTAAACGTCCAAGGTGGCTAAAGATATGTTCCGAAATTCGGTTGTTTAAAACGCCCTTTCCGTCGATAATTTCATGTTTTTTTGCATTAAAGGCTGTTGCATCATCTTTAAAAAATTGAATATAAGTTCCCGGTTCAGGTCCTTCATATAAAATTTTAGCCTTGCCTTCATAAATACGGTGGCGACGATTCATTATGTTTCTCTATTTATCTTGATGATTCTCTATTTATTTTGAGAGGTTTTTAATAACATTGACAATTGATACTATCCTAATTGATAGAAATTCTCAATGATATTGCTATAATACTTTATATAATTTTTGTCATGACACGTTTACCCAATGGTGGAAAATAGGCAATTAGAAAGAGGACTACCTCTTTTGGATCAAATTTTTGCAAGAAAGTGAGAGAGGACCATCAGCCCTTCAGGCCAAGGTCCGTGTCCAGATTCTGCATTAATATGGCCAGAATACCCAGCATCAACAAAGAGTGATCCCCAATCATTGGCAATTTCTTCTGCTACTGAAAATTGACAAAACTCATCGTTACGGCTGGCTATGACAAGAGAAGGAAAAGGCAACTTTTGGCGATAATAAGGGCCAAATGTCATTAAATGTTTGGGGCGTATTTTCTCATTGGCTACATCAGGAGGGGCAACAAAGAAAGCGCCACAAATTTTTTCTGCATTTTGTATAGTTGCCTGAAGAGCAGTAGGAACGCCTAATGAATGCGCAATAAGCATAACAGGCCTTTGAGCTTTTGCGATGGCGGTTTTAACTTTGTTAACCCACTCTTCACAAACAGGCTTTGACCAATGGAGTTGTTCAATGCGGCGGGCTGTTGACAACTTTTTTTCCCAGCGTGTTTGCCAATGATCTGGACCAGATCCTTTGTAGCCAGGAACAATAAGAATATCGAGTTGATTTGCTTTCATGAATTGTTTTCTTTGTTACAACAGATTTTTGATCATAGGTGGAATGGAGTTTGGTTCTTTCTATGTCGCTTTATTGTCCTTCAAAAACACGTTTAAAAATCGTATTGATATGCTTGGTGTGGTAAGAAAGATCAAATTTGTCGCGAAGTTCTTCTTCACTTAAAGCTTTGGTAACATCTTTGTCGTTGAGGAGTTCTTCTAAAAAGTCTTTTCCTTGTTCCCAAACTTTCATCGCATTTCGTTGTACAATCCGATAAGAATCTTCACGACTAATCCCTGCTTGTGTGAGGGCTAAAAGAACCCGTTGTGAGTGAACAAGACCGCGGAATTTATTGAGATTTTTTTGCATATTTTCTGGATAGACAATGAGATTTTCAATGACAGATGTGAGGCGAGAAAGAGCAAAATCAAGTGTAATTGTCGCATCTGGAGCAATATAACGCTCAACAGATGAATGGGAAATGTCACGTTCATGCCAAAGCGCTACATTTTCCATGGCAGGGAGTGCAAATGCACGTACCATACGGGCTAATCCAGTTAAATTTTCTGTTAAAACTGGATTACGCTTATGAGGCATTGCCGATGAACCTTTTTGCCCAGGTGAGAAATGTTCCTCTGCTTCAAGAACTTCTGTTCGTTGTAAATGGCGTATTTCTATTGCTAGCCTTTCAATAGAGGAAGCAATAACACCAAGTGTTGCAAAAAACATAGCATGACGATCTCTTGGTATTACTTGGGTGGAAACCGGTTCCGCACGCATCTTCAAGGCTTTTGCTACATGTTCTTCAACGCGTGGATCGATATTTGCAAAAGTTCCTACAGCTCCTGAAATCGCGCAAGTAGAAATTTCTTCTCGTGCAGCAAGAAGACGTTTGCGACAACGGGAAAATTCAGCGTATGCAAGAGCAAACTTGATTCCAAATGTTGTCGGTTCAGCATGAATGCCATGACTCCGTCCAATGGTGATTGTCTCTTTATGCTCAAAAGCACGTCTTTTTAATGCTTCAAGAAGTTGATCTATATCCTCTAGCAAAATATCACTCGCACGCATCAATTGAATGTTCAGCGTTGTATCGAGAACATCAGATGATGTCATGCCTTGGTGGATAAAACGTGCTTCTGGTCCAATGAATTCAGCTAGGTGGGTTAGAAATGCGATAACATCATGTTTGGTAATTGCTTCAATTTTATCAATGCGATTGACATCAAATTTAGCTGCTGCCCCTTTTTCCCAAATGACTTTGGCAGCTTCTTTCGGAATAATCCCTAAGTGAGCAAGGGCATCACAGGCATGGGCTTCAATTTCAAACCAAATACGATATTTTGTTTCGGGAGACCAAATTGTTACCATTGCAGGGCGGGAATAACGTGCGATCATCATTTTTTTCCTTGTTGTGAGAGGATTGCGGCTTGGCGCAATGCACTAATACGTGTTTTGTAAAGCTCTTTATTTCCATCTTTATAAATTGCAGAGCCTGCGACAAATACATTTGCACCAGCTTTTGCAGCTATCCCAATTGTATCAACGGTGATACCACCATCAACTTCAAGATCAATAGGGCGGTTTGCAATCATGCTTTTAACGCGCTTAATTTTGTCTTTTATTTCTGGAATAAAACTTTGTCCACCAAAACCGGGATTGACCGTCATGATGAGAATGAGATCTAATTGATCAAGCAAATATTCAAGTACATGTTCAGGGGTGCTTGGATTGAGTGCTATTCCTGCTTTTTTCCCCATTTTTTTGATTGTTTGTAATGAACGATGAAGATGTGGACCTGCTTCAGCATGAATGGTTATAATATCTGAACCAGCTTTTGCAAAAGCTTCTAAATAAGGATCTACTGGTGCGATCATCAGGTGGACATCAAATATTGCTTTTGTTAATGGGCGTAAAGCTTTGACAATTTCAGGACCAAAGGTGATGTTAGGAACAAAGTGCCCATCCATAATATCAAGATGAAGCCAATCTGCACCAGCATCAACAACATCTAACATTTCTTGTCCAAGTTTAGAAAAATCAGAAGCCAAGAGAGAAGGCGAAATGAGATGAGAATGGGGCATTAAAATCTCCTTAGATTGGCAGTTTTTATCATGTCGCCTGTGTATACACAAATAACTTTTATGTTATGACGGAAAAGAAAAAATATGTATTATAGATCTTTTTATGAAAAGATCGCTTGAAATTTAAAAGCTTTATAAGTGAAAGATATGTCGAATCATAAAACATATTTAATGCCTAAACTTCAACATAATATTACGGTTTCTTCGCAAGAATATCGAGATGCTATGAGTCTTTTTGCAGGAGCTGTGCATATTGTGACAACAAATGGCATTAAGGGAAAGCGCGGGGTAACTGTTTCGGCGTGTTGTTCTTTATCTGATGATCCTCCGACCCTTCTTGTTTGTCTTATGCGCCATAATCTGAAGAATCAGGTGTTTATGGAGAATGGGAATTTTTGTGTTAATAGCTTGGCAGGAAAACATCGTTCATTAGCGGATGTTTTTTCGAGGCGTTGTAATTCTTCACAAAATGAGTCTACTCAAAATGAGCATTTTGATGTTGCACAATGGGGAACTTTGCAAACAGGGGCGCCTAGTCTTTCAGATGCTTTAGCATCGTTTGATTGTCGTTTGATTTGTTGGCACGAGCATGCAACCCATTGTGTTTTGATTGGTGAGGTTGTTGCAATCAACTGTAATCAAGAAAAAGATGCTTTGATGTATTTGAAACGTGAATATCACACTTTGCCTTTATAAAGATTTTATTTTTTTGCATTGATGAAATGATTTATTGTTGCTTCATTTAGACTTTAAACAATGAGAGAGTAGGGGAGGGATGGCTCTGATATCTGATATTAGATTTCCTTCTTTTTAAAGTTTTTCAATAAGCGAGAAAAATGATTCTGGATGAGATTTGATCAAGAATCCAATCTACATAAAAAAGCGATTGAACCTAAACAGTGTATTTAGATCTATTCGTCGATTGTTATGAAAAAACATTTTACTCTTGTGTTGATGGGTATTGCACAATATATAGACCGCACATAGCATATGTGGAGGTTTTTTATTGCATGAGCGAAGAGATTGATGGTCAATATCGCCCTAGTGAAGATGAGCCTTTTATGAATGAGCGGCAAAAGGCGTATTTTCGTGCTAAATTGGTTTCTTGGAAGAATGATATATTAAAAGAAGCTCGTGAGACTTTGGAAAATTTGCAGGAAGAGAATGTTGGTCAACCCGATTTGACTGATCGGGCTTCTTGTGAAACTGATCGTACAATCGAATTACGTGCTCGTGATCGTCAGAGGAAACTTATTTCAAAAATAGATGCTGCTTTAGAGCGCATTGATAATGGGACATACGGTTTTTGTGAAGAAACCGGCGAGCCCATTAGTATAAAGCGTCTTGAGGCTCGGCCGATAGCTGTTTTGTCATTGGAAGCGCAAGAACGTCACGAACGACGTGAAAGAGTTTATCGCGATGATTAAGGTCATTGAAATGATAAACAAACGAAATTCGTGGTGATAAAATTGTGTATTTTTATTTTTGAGGAGTAGGAATGAATAAAGATGGTTCTTGCCGTCCCTCAATTTCGGCGGTGATTGCTGAATCTTTTACCGCTTGATTCGTAAAAGGAGAGGGACTTTTATCCGATATATCGTTTCTTTCTGTAGGGGTGGGATTTAGGTGGGTGTGTGTTTCTCTCTTTTGTATTTTGGATGTACCGGTAATATCGGATTCTACAACCATATCTGTTAATCCGCCAATAAGGAGCAAATGTTCTTTATTATCGCAACGGATTAAAACAAGGCGGCGTGTTCGATCTATAGAAATTACTTCACATAATGCTAATCGCGATAGGCTTTTTTTTCTATTAATGTTGAATCTTCTTGTATTTAAACGGCGTAAAAATACGATAATTATGGTAATAGCTGCGATTGTTATTACAAAAATCAAAAAGCTTATCGTTATGTTTGCAGCAGATACACCTATTTGCTCTGATAACCAGATATACATAGATTTTCTCCCATTTTTGTGTGAAAATATCGTTTTTTATCGAGATAAAGTTATAAATACACCCTTAAAAGGCTCACTTAAATACAAGAAATAAAATTTTTAATATTAAGTGAACTTTCTTAGAAAGATAATATCATAGTATATACTTTATAACAATGAATATAAAGGAAGTTTTGTGATATAAGAAACAGCTAAATCTAAGGCAATGAGAGATGGATAAAGGTTTTGATAATAATAAAAGATCAGTGTCTTCTGTTCATCGAAGAGTTGTGATTTTTGGTGTTGTTTTTATATTAGTTTTTCTTTTCATTGTGGGTATTTTAGGTTTTTTTTATCCACAAAGCTATTTGCAAAAGGCGATATCAATATCTTTTTTGATTCTAGCAATTATCGGTGTTGCAACACTCGTTTTGTGTGGAATGGGCATTTTAAGATATCATGTGTGGTCGCATGAAGATTTTGATTTTAGCATTTTTAATAGGAGCGATGATGCAATTGTAATCTCTGATCTTTCTGGTTTTGTTTATTATTCTAATCAAAACTATCGAAAAATTCTGACCTATAAGCCTGAAGTGTCTTGTTATAGGGTTATAGCGGATCTGCCAGGAGCTGGTGCACTCTCGTACCGCTTAAAGGTTGCAGCCTGTAATAATCTTGCAGCGCAAGAGGAATTAAGAGTAGAACAGCCAATTTTTACTGATTCTACACCAAAAAAATCTGTTTGGTATAATATTTCCGTTCAACCTATCAAAAAACAGAAAAAAAAGCTTTTATTTTGGCGTATTGCTGATATTTCGCACTTACAACAAACGCGAGAAGTTTTTTTCTCGAACCTTCAAGAGGCTATCAATCACTTGGATCAAGCTTCTATTGGTTTTGTATCCGTTAATAGACAAGGAACTATTCTTTATGCCAATGCGACTTTTGCAGAATGGTTTTCAATTGATTTAGCGAATTTCTCAATTGGTCAATATAATTTTGATTCGTTATTTGATAGCGTTGGCGCTAAGAGCTCATGGAGTGATATCTGTTTACAAACCAACAGATATCAAAGTTCAGGTTACTCTTTACCCTATAGGTTTTCGTTATGTTTAAATTCACACACGACTTGTGAGAAAATATTCCATTGTCTTATATCTGTTTCTTCTCTCTTAGAAGAGGAAGCCATTTATCGTGTTGTGATCATTCCACAACAAATACAAAAAGAAGAGGATGATCAATTAAAATTACCCAGTATATTAGAAGAATATTTTGATGCGAGTCCTTTTGCAATAGCCGTGGTGGATCATGCAGGGCAATTGGTTCATATGAATAAAGCTTTTTCATCACTCACGGGATGTATGGACAAAGCTGTCAATTTTTATGATGTTATTTCTCGTCGTGATTGTGTGCAGTTAGAGCGTTCTTTTCAGAGAATTGCGACAAATAAAAATTATTTTGTTTCTCTAGAAACTGTTTTAGAAAAAAATGAAGAATGCCATTTACGGCTCCATATTATGTCTGTACCGCCCTATCATGGTGATGCATTGCAAGATTTGCTTATTATCTCTGTCATTGAAACAACCGAACAAAAAACACTTGAAGATAAAATGATGCAAAATCAGAAGATGCAAGCTGTAGGACAATTGGCTGGCGGCATTGCTCATGATTTTAATAATGTTTTAACAGCAATTTTAATGTCGTGTGATCTTCTTTTAAATACGCATCGTAGTTCTGATCCTGCTCATGCTGATCTGATCAATATTAAAAATAATGCTAATCGTGCAGCGGCTCTTGTACAACAATTATTAGCTTTTTCTAGAAAGCAAACACTTCGACCTGAAGAAGTTGATTTTACTGAATTTTTATCAGATATCCGCAATCTTATTTTACCACTTTTGGGGAATAATATTCAGTTAAAAATTATCCATGGAAGAGATTTGTGGAGCGTTGAAGTTGATCAAGCATCTTTTCAGCGTGTTATTATGAATTTGGTTATTAATGCGCGTGATGCTATGTTCGATGGAGGTGTTGTTACGATTGCGACAAACAATATTACAAAGCAAAAAAGTGCTGAATTTAATCATCTTGGATTAGCAATTGGCGAGTATGTGCAATTGACTATTTCAGATACAGGAGCTGGTATATCTGCTGCTATACAAGAAAAAATGTTTGAGCCATTTTTTACAACAAAAGAAGTTGGAAAAGGAACCGGACTTGGTTTATCAATGGTTTATGGAATTATCAAGCAGAGCGGTGGGTACATTTATTGTGAAAGTAAAGAAGGTGAAGGAGCAACATTTCATATTTTTCTTCCCCGTTATATCCCTAATATAAAAGGAGAAATTTCTCAAAAGATTGAAAAAGATGAAGAGAAAGATAAAAATATAGACTTAACAGGATCTGCGACCGTTTTATTGGTTGAAGATGAAGATGCGGTTAGAATGGGGGGGGTAAGAGCTCTTAAAATGAGAGGATATACGGTTTTAGAGGCTGCAAGTGGGGTGGAAGCACTCTCTATTCTTGAGGAACAAAAAGGAGATGTTGATATTATTGTTTCCGATGTGGTGATGCCAGAAATGGATGGGCCCACTTTATTGAAGGAAGTCCGTAAAAACTATCCTGATATCAAATTTCTTTTCGTTTCTGGATATGCAAAAGATGCTTTTTCTAAAAATCTTCCACAAGATGCTGTTTTTGGTTTTTTGTCTAAACCTTTTACACTCAAACAGTTAGCTGTAACAGTTAAAGAAACACTTTCGTCATGATACAAAAATTTAATGCCATAGAAAAATTGCGTGTTTTAAGATTTTTTAGGTGAAATACAAGAGTATTTTGATAAATAGAGCTCATGATAATGTTAGAAAATTAAATAAAGAAGAACCATTTAGAAATTCAATTAAAATTCAAAAAAATCACATATTCTGTGCAAAAAATTTATGAAGAGATGGACTCTATTATGTCAACATTTCATAGAGATTTTTAATTGTAGATACTGAGCAAAAACTATGTGTAAAGCATTGAAATATGCTGATTAATAGATTGTTGATACTCAAAAAGATAAAAGCTGTTGTTGCGTATCGACTATTTTGCTCTTTCCTTCAATAAATGCTTTTAAGGCTTCGGGATAGAGTTTATGCTCTACTTTAAGAACTCTTTGTGCTAAGCACTCAGCAGTATCATGGGGATAGACTGGAACGGCTGCTTGGGCAAGAATTTTTCCTGCATCCATGTCTTCTGTAACAAGATGAACAGTGCAACCCGTGATTTTTACACCTGCTTGTAAAGCTTTTTCATGTGTGTTTAAGCCTTTAAATGAAGGTAAAAGAGAAGGATGAATGTTTAAAATTCGTCCTTCATAAAGTTTTACAAAACGTGGTGATATAAGGCGCATATACCCCGCAAAGCAGAGAAAATCTGGTTTATATTGATCTAAAATCGTAAAAATATCTTCTTCATGCTCTTCTTTTGTTTTGTAAATTTTGCGCTCAACAATATGAATGGGTAAGTTGTGGTTTTGCGCTTTTTCAATACCGTTTGCACGCGGATTATCGCAAATAACAGCAACAATTTCAGCAGGATATCCTTTTTGTTGACTTGCTTGAGCAAGGGCGACCATATTGGATCCATTACCAGAAATAAAAACGACGATTTTTTTTTTCATAAATGCAGTACCCCTTTATAAAGTATTCCTTTATTTTGATCTTGGCGTTTTGTTAAAATGCCAAGTGGAGTCACCTTCTCTCCTTTTTTTTCAAGAGCTTGCGTAATTGTTTCAGCCGCATGCTGTGCTACGATAATGATCATTCCAATACCACAATTGAATGTTCTTAACATTTCTGTTTTTTCTATTTTACCTTGTTTGGCAATCCATGAAAAGACGGAGGGAACATTAATGGTAGAAAGATTAATTTCAGCGCAGAGAGAAGATGGAATAACCCGTGGAATATTTTCAGGAAAGCCTCCACCCGTAATATGAGCAAGAGCTTTGATTCCTTCATATTTTCGCATGATGGGAAGAAGCGATTTTACATAAATGCGTGTTGGTGTAAGAAGTGCTATACCAAGGCTGTTTTCGGGGGCAAAAGGGGCAGGATCATTCCATTTGAGATAATTTTGTTGGATGATTCGTCGAACAAGCGAAAAACCATTGGAATGAATTCCAGAAGCGCTTAGACCTAATATAATATCACCTTCTGTCAAATCTTTTGAAGGGAGTAGCTTGCTGCGTTCGCATGCTCCTACAGCAAAACCGGCTAGATCATAATCTCCCTCTGCATACATTCCTGGCATTTCTGCAGTTTCTCCTCCAATAAGAGCAGCACCGGCTTGTTTACATCCTTCTGCAATACCAGAAACAATCGCAGCACCTTGTTCTGGGTCAAGCTTTCCAGTTGCAAAATAATCCAGAAAAAAAAGAGGTTCAGCCCCCTGTACGAGTAAATCATTGACACACATAGCTACAAGATCAATACCTACAGTGTTATGGTGATCTACTTCAATGGCAATTTTTAATTTTGTTCCCACACCATCATTGGCTGCGACTAGGATAGGATCTGTAAAGCCAGCTGCTTTTAAATCAAAAAGGCCACCAAACCCGCCAATTTCTGCATCTGCTCCGGCTCGTTTTGTCGCGCGTATAAAGGGTTTAATTTTTTCTACCATAGCATTACCCATATCGATGTTTACACCGGCTTTTGCGTAGGTAAGACCAGCTTTGGATTTATCCCCAGCCTTGGATTTATTATTTGTAAGATCTTGATTGCTCATTGGAGCCTTCCTTTAATGGGAAATCAGTTTTTGATGTTATGCAATGCCATGATAGAGTTTCCTCTGCAAGAGATATTGATAAGAAAATAAGCAACTTTTCTTGTACCTTATTTTGAAAATGCTTATAATTTTTTGTGAAGAAATTTTTTTTAGGATATTTTATGAACAAGATATCAGATAATCACGGAAAGTCTTCTTGGCAACTTATGAGAAAAAAAGTGAATGAGAATATATCCCGGGACCGTTATAAAACTTATATGCCAGCATATACTCAATTACCGTTGCCGAATAATATGAAAAGACAAATCTTTTTTTGGCTTGGTACGCTGATTTTTTTCATTCTTTTTATGTTTGTTTTTGGATCAATTTTGCTTCCTTTTGTGGCTGGGATTGTGTTGGCTTATTTTCTCAATCCCATTGTTCAATTACTTGAAAAATTTGGTATTCGTCGTGTGTTTGGGACTGTCCTTATTACTTTATTTATTGTTATTACCTTTGTTGCTGCTTTAGTTATTTTGATTCCTGTTATTAGTTGGCAAATACAGCAATTTATGAATGATGGTTTACCTGTTTATATTAATCGTATTCAAACCTTTTTTGTTGAGCATGATTTTGATTGGATAAGGCGCTATTTTGGAAGTGATCCAAATGAATTACGGAATAATATTAAAGGATTTTTGGGAGAAGGTTCGGATTTTATTACGTCTCTTTTGAATTCACTTTTAAAGTCAGGAAAATCTATCGTTAATATCGTTAGCCTATTGGTTGTGGCGCCTGTTGTGGCATTTTATATGTTGTTAGATTGGCCACGGATGGTGAAAGCAATTGATTCGTTAATACCGCGTGATCATCTTGAAACTGTTCGGAGTATTTTTCATGAAATGGATAGAGCTATAGCAGGCTTTGTTCGTGGACAAGGAACAGTTTGTCTCATATTGGGAGGCTATTATGCTATTGGTTTAACGATTGCAGGACTCAATTTTAGTCTTTTGATTGGTATGTTTATTGGTCTTATTAGCTTTGTTCCTTATATCGGCACAATGAGTGGTTTGATCCTTTCTGTTGGTATTGCATGGGTCCAGTTTTATCCCAATAATTGGGGAGGAATCATTGTTGTGATGACACTTTTTTTAATTGGTCAATTTATTGAAGGTTATATTCTTCAACCAAAACTTGTAGGTTCATCCGTGGGGTTACATCCCGTGTGGTTGATGTTTTCACTTTTTGCTTTTTCTTCACTCTTTGGTTTTACTGGTATGCTTGTTGCTGTTCCTGCGGCAGCAGCTGTTGGTGTTTTAGTTCGTTTTGCTCTTCATACTTATCTTAGTTCTCAGATGTATTCGCGAAGTGGAAATTCGGAGCCGCTAAAATGAATGAGTGTGAAACGCAATTATCTTTAAATTTTCCTCATAATCCAATTTTGCAATTTGATGATTTAGTAGTAACGGAAAGCAATCGTATGGCTTTTCAGCTTATTGATCACTGGCCTAATTGGAGCTTACCTATTGCAGTTTTGGTTGGTAAAGAAGGATCTGGAAAAACGCACTTTTCTAATATATGGCTCCAAAAAGCAGATGCTTTCAGGATTCAGTACAATGAAATTGATCAGGCTATAACTATGGCTTCTTTAGGCAGATCATTTTTAATAGAGGATATTGATGCAGGTGAAATCAATGAGACAGAACTTTTTCATTTAATTAACAGCATTAAGCAAGCAAATCTTGATGCACGACAAGCTACTTTATTGATGACGGCACGAACACTTCCTTCCGCTTGGAATTTAATGTTAAATGATCTAAAAAGTCGTCTTAATTCGGTGATGTTCGTTGAAATTAATCAGCCTGATGATGCATTGTTAATAGCTGTTGCATTTAAGCTTTTTTCCGATAAGCAACTTATTGTACATCCAGATACGGTTTATTATCTTGTAAGTCGTTGTGAACGTTCTTTATTTTCATTGAAGTGTGTTATTGATTCTGTTGATCAGTTGGCATTACAAAGAAAAAGAAAAATAACACGTGCTGTTATTGCTGAAGTTTTGAATAGAAGAATCCCGTAAACACTTCTTATCATGGTTTACTTGTTTTTCCTTTCTGTTGTTGTTTCAATCTATGGAAAGACAAGTTAGTTAAATTTGCTCCTTTTTTG
Organism: Bartonella sp. TT121SHDZB; assembly: GCF_042193415.1. NCBI lineage: Bacteria > Pseudomonadati > Pseudomonadota > Alphaproteobacteria > Hyphomicrobiales > Bartonellaceae > Bartonella > Bartonella sp. TT121SHDZB. Next base: position 56,628 of record NZ_JBHILR010000012.1, read on the forward strand.
ATATCTGTTAAGAGTGAAGATAGTATTTTTTACTTTTGTCATGTGTTTATTTTTAAATAGCTTTGAGATTTCATTGTATAATGTTGTATTCTGTCATAGCTTGTACAAAGATTTATAGAGAAAATGTTTGTTGTTTATGGATTCGGATTGTAGAAGAATCTTAGTTTTTCATGTTACAGCTAAATTTTATATGAGCACAGTGTAGATATTTGGCTTATATTCCTTTCTAGAAATTTTTTTATGATATTTAAATCATTTTTTTCTAAAATTATATCTGTAGAATACGTCCTAATACAATGAGAGCTTACTTAAAGCAGTATAAAAATTTATGGAATCCTTATTAGAGATATTCATTATTTTTTATATAGATTGGATTTTTGTACGGATGTTCTTTTCTATTTCTGTCAATACAATATATTATTGAGAAGGAGAAAATTAAAAAAAGTTCTTTTTTGTAAAGAAATGCGACAAAATTAAAAAAAAGTGTTTTTTTCTCTTGCACTTCTGTTGTGAAAATTTTAGGAAATGTGCATCAAATAAATGTAAATGGCGGAGCGTAGCGCAGCTTGGTAGCGCACCTGATTTGGGATCAGGGGGTCGTAGGTTCGAATCCTATCGCTCCGACCATATTTGATGAGGTGTGTGAGAATGATCCAATTGGGTACGTGTGGTGAGAAAATATCATTTAAGCATTCTGTAATCTGAAGGAAAATGGCATGATCGCACGTATTTATAGTCCTGCTAAAACAGTTATGCAGTCAGGTAAGAAGAATACAGGTTTTTGGATTCTACAGTATGAGCCAATGAAAGCAAAAATGTTAGAGCCTCTTATGGGGTACACGGCAACATCTGATATGAATAATCAGGTAAGAATCCGATTTAATAAAAAGGAAGAAGCGATTGCTTTTGCACGCAAGAATGCTATCCCATATCGCGTAGAAAAGACACATATGTCGATTCGGCGTGTTGTTTCTTATTCTGATAATTTTCGTAGTGATCGGCAGCAATCTTGGACACATTGAGTTAAAGATGCTATTGTAAATTGAAATAATCGATTGGGTCCCGTAGCTCAGTTGGATAGAGCAACGGCCTTCTAAGCCGTGGGTCACAGGTTCGAATCCTGTCGGGATCACCATCCAATTTTTACCCATGTATAACATATTGATTATGTATAATCTTTTTTAAGCTTTGGAAGCGTTAAAAAAAGTTCGAGAATAGGATTTTAAAATATTTCTCTACAACAGTAGTATTTTCTTTACAATGTGCTTTGCTAATTATTTCTAATAATCTTTTCTTCCATGCCAACTGGTGTATAGGTTTTCTACCAATTATCTACAGAAGATAAAATGCTATAAACACACCTAATTTTAGCCATGTCTAAATAGACGCTCAGAATGATCAATACGATGGAGGGTTTTGCCGAATGGTATTAGCAGCTAGTCATTTGAATGTTTACATGCCTTATAATACTTTCATTATGATTTACTTTTTATGCTTTGTTTATACATGGCAATTTTATATGAAAAATGATCAAATGAATCTCTTATAAAAGTGTGGACTCTAAAGAGGATTCTTATAAAATGAATTAGTGTAACATATTGATTTATTTTATATTATTATGTACAATATGTTCCCTTGGCTGCACGTGAAGTTTTGGAACTGATGACCAGTGCCAGCCAAGCAGGGATTGGCGAACAAGATCTAGAAGCTTTTAGCATTTATGCGGGCAAAGCGGCTGTTGCTTTTGATATGACGGGGGATGAGATTGGGGAGCGCTTTGCCAAATTGCGCAATGTCTTTAAGCTTAATCAGGCAGGCATTGAAGATCTAGGGGATGCTATCAATCATCTCTCTAATCACATGGCGGCAAAAGCCAGTGAAGTGTCTGATTTTACCAATCGTGCCACCGGTGCGGCAACCATGTTTAAGCTCACTGCGCGGGAAACAGCAGCATTTGGTACAGCGATGATTTCTGCTGGTATTGTTCCTGAGAGTGCCGTGCGTGGTTTTAATGCCATGAGTGCGCGCATTCAGGCAGGGGGCAAACATATTGAAGATGCTTTTGCCAATATCGGGCTTTCTCGCGAAAAATTTATGCAAGATCTGGACAAAGATGCCACCGGCACCTTGGTACGCTTTTTTAATGTGTTGGGTAAATCCGAACAGGGCATGCGCTCGCTGATTGCCATTGCTGGGCGCGATTTTACTGGTGATTTTGCCAAATTGGTGGGCAACCCCGAATTGTTAGGGCAAGCTTTAGATTATGTGAAAGATCCACAAGTCTTTAAAGGCTCGGTAGAACAAGAAGCCGACAAACAAGCAACCGGTGCTATGCGGCAATTTGAACTCTTACAAAACCGTATTGTGGCTCTGGGGATTAGCATTGGTGAAGTGCTTCTGCCTCCTCTCAACAGTCTCATGGAAAGTGTTGGTAATTTTACTAATGGGCTTATGGCGTGGGCGAATGCGCACCCAACTTTAACAAGCGCCATTATCAAAACCATTGCTGCCCTGATGGCTTTTAATATTGCTCTGCGCGTGTTGCGCTTTACCATGGCTGGTACACGCCTTGGGCTTCTTCAATTGATGGGCTCTTTTATCAAGATGGGTGCTGTTAGTCGTGGTGTTGCTGCAAGCTGGCGAGGGCTATTGGCTGCAGGGCGCTCGCTAGGTTTAATAGCAGCAAGCTTTGGTGGAAGTGCGCTGCGTCTTCTTCGCCCCATAACTTTACTGGTAGGGGCTTTACGGGGGATTGCTGTCTCAGGAAGTGCATTTGCTGCCTCTTTTGGTTGGATTGGGACAGTGATCGAAGTGGTTGGAGCTGGTATTGCCTCTGTTGTGGGGGGTATTTTTACCCCGATCGGGGCGGTCATTGCTGCTGTTGTGGCGGTCATATTGGCTGCTGGTTTTGCTTTGTGGAAATATTGGGACCGTTTTTCTTCTTTTATGAAGGGCTTTGCACGGGGGGTATCTCGGGCTTTTGGGCAAGCCTTTGAAGCTGTTATGCGCTTTTTTGGTGCTGATACCACCACCATTACGCGTTGGAAAAATATAATCGCCAATGCTTTTGATCTCTCTCAAGTTTGGCAAAAGTTTAAACAAGAGCTTTCCTCTGTTGCCGAGTGGTTTGGCAATTTGTGGGAGGGCGTTAAACAAAGCTTTTCCAACTTTTGGCAATGGTTGAAGAGTTTTTTTACACAGGAAAAGCTCTCGGAGAGTGCCAAGGCTGGTATGGAACAAGCGGGCGAAGATCTGGCTAATTCGATTGTCGATGGCTTTATGGCACCTATCACAAAGTTGAGCGATTTTTGTAAATCTTTGCCTAGCCGCATTAAGGGGTGGATTGGTTCCATTGATGTAAGAGAGTTTTTGCCAAGTTTTTTTGGGGGTAAAACAGCCATCCAACCCATCGTGCAATTTGCGGGGGCTTCTCCTGTAAATTCATCTGCGAGAGAGCAAAGAGACAAAGACCGTTCCCCCATCACACACAATCAAAATGTCACAGTGCATGTTAATGGGGCGCGTGAACCCATGGCCACTGGTCGTGCGGTTGCCCATGCTTTGCAACGGGCACGCGCTAA
>NZ_JBHILR010000045.1:0-971 GCF_042193415.1 Bartonella sp. TT121SHDZB
AAGAACCATTTTTTAATCCTTTCTTCTATAGTTTTTACCCACACGTCAGCCCCGCTTGTGGTGTGCAAGCAAGTGATATGAATTGATTCAAGATACACAGATTTAAGATGAGAGAATCTTACGTTATTCAAGGTTCTCATTCAATATGAATAACGCTAGATTATGATTATAAATCAATGCCTTGAACGCTCGTTGAATGCCGTTGGTTTGAAAGCGAGCGATATTACAAGGCGCCCGATTTAGAAACGGGTGAATTGCGTGATTATAGCGAGGAGGAATTTAAGCAGCTCCAATGTGTGATGCCTGATATTCAAGGTGCTCAATTCAATAAAAAGGTTGTCAAACGTGCATTTTTAGGCAGAAAGCTTTTGTTAGAGCCTGATCAACCTTTGGTTCCTACGGGTCAATTGGGTTGGGAGTGTATAACAGGGTATTTTGATAAGATAGAACGGCAATTTTATGGGATTGTGCGTCCGACAAAAGATCCACAACGATGGGCGAATAAATATTTTAGTCAAGTGATATAAGATATAGTATCAAAAAAACACAATAAAGTCAATAGTTTGTTTGCAATTATTTTAGATGAATCCACTTCAGAATCCATTCTTTTATGCACGATTCATTTGACCATTTTTTATATAAGATTGCCATGTATGAATAGACCATAAAAAGCAAATCATGATGTAAATATTACAACGCATGGGTGCATTCACAATGAAATGAAAAGCAGCTATCATTCATAACAGTTCATAAATTTTATGATACGTTTTTATCACAGCACAAATCATATTGTTTAAAAATTTAGTTGTTTGAAATTATCGATAACATACGTTTAAAGATCACATCTTGTTTTAAAGATTGGATTGTTAATCGCATGATAAAAACACAAGATTGGCAGTCCTCAAAATTGGGGAGCGCAAAATCTAAAGTTGTTATAGTATCCTATAAGAAGGTAATCATTTAAAACTTTT
>NZ_JBHILR010000046.1:0-964 GCF_042193415.1 Bartonella sp. TT121SHDZB
AATTTTTGGTTCTGGATCACGAACCCCTATTGCTATCTCCATTCTCGTAAAAAATCCAGAATCTCAACAGCATGGTAAGATATATTTCCGTGATATTGGAGATTATCTCACGAGAAAAGAAAAGCTTACGATAATTGAATCCCTTGGTAGCATTGATGGTATTACACGAAGTGAACAAGGCTGGCAAATAATTACACCAGACGAATACGGTGATTGGCTTAGTCAACGCGATGATAGTTTCAAGACGTTTCTAGCTCTAGGTGATAAAAAAGGACATGATCAAAAGCTGTTTGAAAATTTTTCTCGTGGCATTATGACAAGCCGTGATGCTTGGGCGTATAACTCAAGCCGTGAAACACTAGCAAAAAATATGCGTAATATGATTGCCTTTTATAACAGTGAGGTTGAACGTTTTAATAATAGCTATTCACATGCTGATCATAAGTTACGTACCAATGCTATAGATAGTTTCGTAAACTCAGATGAAAGAAAAATCAGTTGGAGTTATAATCTCAAACGAGACTTGGTAAAAGGAAAGTCTTTCAACTTTGAAGAAGCTTGCCTTACACAAAGTCTTTATCGCCCTTTTACACGACAGTGGCTTTATTGTGATGCTGCTCTAAATTGCGATGGCGCTTATCAGATGCGAATATTTCCGATAGGACAAGTAGTTGAAAACAGAATGATACAAATTACAGGTATAGGAGCAAAGAAAGACTTTTCTGTACTTATGACTAAAGTTGTATCTGATGTTAATATGATGGAAGGTGGTAGTCAATGCTTTCCACGCTATATTTACGAAGATACTACGGTTTCAAAAAATAAAAGTGAGAAACAATCCCATTTGTTTACGAATTCTACAGAAGAAAGTAAAAGTACTGGTTTACAGAGGCATGATGCCATTACGGATGAAGGGCTAGATCATTTTAAAGCAGCTTATCCTAATGAAACCATAACAAAAGAT
>NZ_JBHILR010000013.1:0-18308 GCF_042193415.1 Bartonella sp. TT121SHDZB
ACTCCTTTCTTCTATAGTTTTTACCCACACGCCAGCCCCACTTGTGGTGTGCAAGCAAGTGATTTTGATTGATTCAAGATATACAGATTTGAAATGAGAGAATTTTACGTTATTCGAGGGTCTAATTCAATATGAATAACGCTAGATTATCATTATAAATCAATGTCTTGAACGCTTATAGATGATGGATGGAGAAAAAAGATCGTTCGTGATTTTCGACTATATGGGGTGGAATCTTGTGAAATGAGGCAGTTTGCCTCACGCAACGGAGTTAAGTGGCCTTGCGGTGCTTTTGTCACGGCATGGCTTGTTTCAAAAACAATCGATAAAAAGGTTACTTGTCGCCAAGCACGTGTCATTCAACAGGTTCATTATGCACAATGTTTTGTTGACGGAGTTGATCTGGCACGGTTGGGGCTGGCAGTAGGGTTGATGGTCTTGACAAAAGATCAGCATCATTTTCCATCCCCAGCAGACTATAAAAACTTACAATCTGTTGCTCAAAAAACACAAAACGGTTTATGGTCAAGCCAATTTCAACAACCAGAGGATTGGCGAAGAGATCACGGAAGCTATAATCCCATTGACCATTATTGATAAAGCGTTCTCTTAAGCGCTATTTAATGAAGACAATATTCTACTGCGCGCCTAACAGGTAAAAGTTGACCACAATCCACACAGTCTTTGGTGGACAACGCTCGTTATGGAAATTTGTTGTGTTTAAAATATCCTATAGGTTGTTTACTACAGCGCTATTTAGGAGCGCGTTCCTTTCCTATACGTCATTTCGTTTCGCTGTTGTGATAGGCTATATTGAAAAAAACAGTTGTTTGAAATATTTACCATATTGAAAATATTTTTTTTAATATACGTTTTACCTTGACACGCTTTTTTCAAAGCTATGAGTTATTTCAATAAAGGGAGATACAATGGCAAAAAAATAAAAACCCTACCGCATTAACAGAAGGGCTTTTAAAAATATCCCAGATATAACCAGACATTAAACTGAGATCTCCAAAAAAATCAACTGATCTCTACTTTAATGTATCTGAAAATATTCTGCAAGAGAAATTTTGTAGAAATGGGATGTTTTTATCGTTTTTTTGCCTCCAAATAGAGAGGTTTTAAAAACTATGGTTAATAAAATACCCGGAAGAAAGTTAAGTGCGCATCATATAGAATATAGAAAATTAGCTGAAACTGCTGAAATGGGCTCGGTAAGTCGTAGTCAATTGATTGGTCTGGTTAAAAACATGAAAAAAACTGGTCTTATTAAAAAAACTGAATGCGAACTTCTTCTTGAGTTGTTGGATACAGCTCCAAAAGATTCATTTGAAAAAGGGGGATTCCCTATTGTTTTCAAAAGTAATAAACGACTGAGTTATGAAATTAAACGAAGTGAATCACGTGTTAGTTTTTTGCTTTCACGCCTTTATGATGGTGGTTTCATTGTTATGCGGGATTCTGCTAATTATAAACGCTATGTAGTGCGTAATCGTGATGATAATATCGTAACAGCTTGCGGTGTTGATTTACGTATTCTTGTTGCTCGATATCATGAACTTAAACAAAAAGTTGATGAAGTCTTGGAGGCTCAGGACAAACAGAAGCAGGCTTTGCATTATTTCAAAGGGTTGGTACGACAGATTAAAGTCTCTTACGCATCAATTGAATCGACACCACTTACATCATTGCTTTTTTCTAGAATGCAAAAAATTACCGATATTGTTGGAAAACCAGCAAAAGCTTCGGTTGAAAAACTGCACAAAGCAATAGGTCTTTTGGAGTGGATTTTAGAAAGATTTTTTAAGCAAAAATCATCAAAAAAAGATACACATACGTAATACAACCCTTAAATTAAATAGTAATTGTAACAAAAATGAATATTCAAATTCTCATGAAAACAATCAAAACAGAGATACAATCGAAAACTGCAAAGAAATAGCTTATGAAAGGATAGAGAAAAGCAAAACTGAAAATGCATTACCTTCAAAAAACAGCAAATCGCCCCCAATTAAACCAGAATTTTTAACGCAAGCTTTGCCTAATGTTGCTATGTTCATGAAACATGGGTTGCAATCTGAAAGAGATTTAATCGGGTCCATGGAGTTTTTAGCTACAATGAAGGGCATTGCTTCTCATGCCGTTGAAGAATTTATTTAAAGAGACGAGAAAAGAAAAAATGTGCTTTCTTTTTTATAAAGAAAGCACTTTGGGAGGGTAGAGAACAGCTTTACATATTTTAATTTAAAAAGCGGTTTTTTTATCTTTTTTCCACAGAAAATAAGTTGCAAGCCCGAGGAGGGGGATACTCAATTTGGCAAAAGGAAGATGTTGACTCAGAGCCGCAAGGCTGGAAACGGTTGCATCCGTCATTAGTTTGTGGCGTTGTTCTTCTGTCTTTTTTTGTTGGTCATAGCGTTGATAAGCTTTGAGTACACGGCTGATAATAAGACCTAATACTGCAAGAAAAAGCCAAATTAAAAACATTATGCTGGCGGCAATAACAGGCTTCATAACAGAACATAACGCGATAAAACCAATGATACATAAAAAAAACAAAGACATGAAGAATGAAATGCCAATAAACCCACAGCAAATCGCTTGAAGGCGTACTTGCTTGACAGTGCTTTTAAGCCCTCCGCCGATAAGATGATTTAAAAGAGGAGCGATAAACTTATGCATTGCTTAACGACGCAGCAAATGAGAAAGAATAAAACCAACGCCCGCTGCAAACAAAACGCTTTTGCCAGGATTTTTGCGAACGCATTGATTCATGGTTTGTTCAAGATCACTGATTGTGTCTTTTGCTTGAGACATTATGTCTTCTCCACTTTCTTTCGCTGAGTGATACAGTTTTTCCGCTTTGTCTTTGGCAGTGTTGAATTTGTTTGTCCCAAGATTTGTCAATGTTGAGGTAATCTCTGAAATTTCATTGCGTAACTTTTCTAATTGTCCCTGTAGGTCTCTTTGTAAGTCTTTTTCTGCGGCTGTTTTATTGGGCTGCATTGTTTTATTCGTGGCCATGATGTTTTTTTCCTCTCTTGATTCATTATATTTGTATTGGACATTTGTATCGGTGTGTTCATAGTGATCATTTGCATTGGAGTGAAAATTTTCACTGCTTGGATAACGCCAAAAGTTTTTTTTAGTTCCCTTCATTTTGTTCAATTTAAAATGTTTTTGATAAAATAAATCTCGTCTATAAGATATGTCCTGTTCGTAAAAGGATTTCATCTGTTGAAAATTGTCTTATGTTGTTGAAGGAATTCAGCTATCATGCTCCAGCTTCTGGTGGGGCGGTTTTTATATAAAAGTTTTTTTAAGTGTGTTGAGGTTTATTTTTTAGGCTTGTGAAAGGTAAAAAACATGGTTGTTGCGCTTTTGCAGCAGAAGTGAAGTAATGCCATTTTTATGCTTTTTTATACTGTTGAAGCAGAGAAGAGAAATAATATTGCTGCTCTATTTTCTCTCTCTATATTTGAGCTATGCATTTGAGATCTAGACGAGTATCCTTATTATATTGGGATTCGTTTTAAATATTACGATAGGCCTTTTTAAAAAGATTATGGACATTTTTTAATTTGCGATATGGGGCGTTTCAACGCACTGGTTTTTAGAGATATGAATATCCTTTTCTTCAAGCGTTTTATGGCATTTTTGCTGTTGATCTCATGAAAGCGAATATTTTGTTGAATGCAAAAGAGAGGAAAAGAAGCGGGCGATATCAGGGGGCATTCAACAGGAATGATGATCAATTATTCATATAAATCAATGTGTTGTAAGTAGAAATATGATGCGTTATTCTTGTAAACTAAAATATTATATGTGATACTTCTTGAAAGTCTATCATTTTGCCAAATTTATGCAATAAATTGATCTGGTAAGATAAACTTGTTGAATTGTTAGAGAAAAATTTCTTGAGTGCTTTCTTTAGAATACTAGAATAAGAGAGAATTCGTGGAATAAAACTATACTTGATTTCTCAAGTTTTCTTTCTTAAGAAGAATGCGAAAGTGACGTTAAAAGGGAAGTGGCATTGTGGAAAAGTGATGCTATGCGGGATGACGATCCATCTCATAAAAAAACAAAAGACCACAAGAGTGTGAGACAGAAATGGAATCTGAAACAGTACCTTTAGATAATATGTCTGCTGTAGTGACAGTGCATGATTTTTCTCCTTTTTCTATGTTTATGGCTGCTGATTGGGTGGTGAAAGCTGTTATCATTCTTTTGTTGCTTGCTTCTCTTATGTCTTGGACAATTGCTTTTGTGAAAATTATTGAGATCACTTTAGCAAAACGAAGAGTTCGTCATGAACTTCAATTGATTCTTAACGCTCAGACTCTTACGCGTTTGGCAGCTAGCTTGAAAGAAAGCAAAGGAGCTGGTGTGTTTTTTCTCAAAGAAGTCCTTAAAGAGGTGTATCTTTCTGCACAACAGGTTCATTTTTCTGCTCCTGAAGGGATAAACGAAAGCTCTGGTGAAAAAAACAGTACAGGGGAAAGTGCACAAACGATTGAAGATATTCTCTTTTATGAGAAGAACGATCAATGTGGAGATGCTTCCCGCGATGTTAATGCGCGTGATGTTTATGAAGGCTTAAAAGAAAGGGTTCATTCGCTTTTGTCGCGCTGCTTGTTGGCTGCTACACGCCGTGTAGCATGTGGAAGCGCTGTTCTTGCAACCATTGGTGCTATTGCTCCCTTTGTTGGTCTTTTTGCAACTGTTTGGGGAATTATGAATTCTTTTATTGGGATTGCTCAGTCTCAAACAACACGACTCGATGTGGTGGCACCAGGAATTGCCGAAGCCTTATTCGCAACAGCTATTGGGCTTTTTGTGGCTATTCCCGCCGTTGTTATGTATAATAGCCTTATGCGTGCTTTGAATGGTTATCGCAGTGATTTAGGCGATATTGCGGCTGCTCTTGAAAGGCTCTTGAGCCGTGAACTTGATAGACAAAGACAACAGAAAAGTCATAAAAAATGAAAGCTAGCTTTAATAATGATTGGGAATCAGATGAAAGTGGGTTGCAGAGCGAAATCAATGTAACCCCTTTTATTGATGTTGTGCTGGTATTGCTTATTGTTTTTATGGTTGCCGCACCTTTGGCAACATCTGTCATTCCTGTTCAGCTTCCTTCTATGACTCAAACTCCTTCCGTGGAGCAGCCTGAGGAGCCTGTTTATGTTACTTTGCAAAAAGATCGTTCCCTTTACATTGCTGATCATCTTGTAGAACAAGCTGCCTTGAGGGAAACTTTGTTGAGAGAAACAAAGCAAAATTTAGAGACAAAAATTTTAATCAAAGCCGATAGCGAAATTGATTATGGTACTGTCATCGATTTATTAAATCAAATACGCATGGCTGGGTATCGTAAAATCGGTCTTGTAGGAGTGCAAAATTCTCTTAAATCTGCCTCAAGCGGTGCGGTCAATAATAAAATAACCGGGATGATAGATGGTGCTGTCGATGGAGCGGGCGGTAACGGGAAGGGCATGGAGATGCTGCGATAACAAGTCCTGCGGTAAACGCCTATATTTCTACGATGGGAGTTGTTTCTGACCCGTGATAACAAGATTGTACCGCTTTTGTTGAAAGAAACAAAGTATGTTTGTCAAAGCCGATAGCGAAATTGATTATGGTACTGTCATCGATTTATTAAATCAAATACGCATGGCTGGGTATCGTAAAATCGGTCTTGTAGGAGTGCAAAATTCTCTTAAATCTGCCTCAAGCGGTGCGGTCAATAATAAAATACCGAGATGATAGATGGTGCTGTCGATGATGCAAGTGGGTGCCATCATGCTCTTTGCATCTTTCCTGGTTTGCCAATGTTGCGATAGCCCTCATATGCGTGTTCATAAGAAGCATTTTGAGTCTTTTCTTTCATTTTTACTACTACGCTAGCTGTGCTGTAATGTGCAAGAAACATGGTTTTTATTGATTCTGTATAAACAGATTTGAAATGAGAGAAAGCTATAATATTCGGGTCTCTCATTCAATATGCAAAAACAGTGAATTATATATATAAATCAATTTGTTAACCATGGTGAGAAAAGGCAGGAGAGAAGGAAGGATGCTTGTTTAGAGGCGCGCTCATGAAAGAAACCTTGAGCGTAAATATACGCTCTTTCGGTGGTTGAAAAACTTCAAGGGGTAAAAGCCTCAAAGGATTCCAAGCGAAAATGTTGTTGGAATGCGCATGTGTTGTTTTAAAAGAAGCAGTTTTTTCAGAGCTTCTTAAGTGTGTCCCGTTGAACCAAAACCTCCTGTTCCACGGCTTTCATTATGGCTTTGGGTGTTTTGCTCTGGTTCAATGGCACAAACATTAACTTGGGATACAGGAGCGATGACTGTTTGGGCAATGCGCATTCCCCGTTGGATTGAAAAGTCCTCTTGGCCTAAATTGATAAGAAGGACTTTGACTTCACCACGGTAGTCACTATCAATCGTTCCTGGAGTGTTGAGGCATGTGATGCCGTGTTTTAAGGCTAAACCAGAGCGTGGACGTATTTGTGCTTCAAGCCCAAGTGATAAATGAAAAATGAGACCTGTTGGAATAAGTGCCCGCTGCCCAGGGGCAAGAACAAGCGTTTCTTCTTCTCCAATTGCAGCCCGTAGATCAAGACCCGCAGAACCAGCCGTTGCATAGTGAGGAAGTTCTAAACCTTGTCCGTGTGCAAGACGCTGGACAAATAAAGTCAGGGGGTGTGAAGATTGAGAAGAGACAGGATGGTTGTTTAAAGGGGCGTTGGTTTCAGTGTACGACATGATCAAGGCATTTCCAAAATATGAGGTCTAGAAGAAAATGATACTTTAACAAAAGATATCTATAAAACCAAGTCGATAAAGGTTTGTGGATATAGGTTGTCCCCAGAGCTTGGTTATCATCTCTTGCTAATCTAGAATATTCCACAACACCACCTACCATCATCAATGATGACTTATGCCTAGGGGTATACGCTTATTTGAGATCTAAATTATGTTTACAGATAAGATTTTTTAGATACTACCGATAAGAATACCCGTGGCAAAAACCAGAGCACCACCAATGATGACCTGTAAAGAGGCGCGCCAAAAGGGAGTGGACATGTATTTGTTCTGAATCCAGACGATGGCGCCTAGTTCGAAAAAAACAATGATAAAAGCAATAATTGTTGCTACATAAAAAGAGTTGATCAAATAGGGAAGCGTATGGCCTAAACCTCCTAATGTGGTCATAATGCCGCTGGCAAGGCCTCTTTTTAATGGCGAACCACGCCCTGATAATTTTCCGTCATCATGGGCTGCTTCTGTAAAACCCATTGAAAGCCCTGCACCAATTGAAGCTGAGAGCCCTATCAAAAAAGTTTGATGCGTGTCTCCTGTGGCAAAAGCTGCGGCAAAAATGGGGGCAAGGGTGGAGACAGAGCCGTCCATTAACCCTGCAAGACCTGGTTGAATCCAAGTCAAAAGTGTTTGTCTTTGTGTTTTCGTGGGCTTTTTTATGGTGTGATTTGCCGTTGTTGTTTTGGGGACGGAATGGCTGCTCTTGCTTTTGCTTTTTGTAAAAGAAGTTTGGTCACATAATGGACCGATAGTGTTTGCACGATTATGGCAAGAAAGGCATGAAAGTTGCTTATAATTTTTAAGCTCTTGGATACCCATGGCGGCAAAAATCGCCGCTTCCTTAGAAGAATAAGGTTCTAGAGCTTTTGCATATTTTAAATAGAGTGCTGCATGGTGCTCTTTTGCTGTGAGTGCTTGAATCATCTTTGTTTGTGCTGAACGAAAGAACAGAGCTTTACGTTGTACAAATGAAAAAAACGATTTCAACATTTTCTGTTCCTTTGCACTTTAGAATAATTCTAAAACATAAGAAAAATAAACCGAAAGTCAATCTAAAAGTTAAAAACTGAAAAATGACAAAAAGGTTGCAAAGGTTTCATTGAGAAAAAATGTTGGAAAATCAAGAAAGCAAAAGAAATTTGTTAAAAAGAGTGGTCTTATGAAAGAATGGAAAGGCAATGCGCTTGATTTTGCTCATTGTTTTGATTTTGCTCATTGTTTTGATTTTGCTCAAGGGGCGTTCCAATGAAGGATTCCAATGGGGGGCAATGTCGTGCTAGGGTTATTGTGGCTAGAGAAGGTATGGAAAGGAATAAGCCAACATCATCATGCATTTTGCATTTTTCTCGTTCAAAATGCTGTAATTTGGGAAGTTGAGAGGATTTCTTGAAAAGGCATTTATTTCTTTTTTCAATCGTTTATTCATATGTGATCCCTGCTTCTGATGTGCAAGAGATATGGTTTTGTTTGACTTCAATGTAAATAGATGTGAAAGGAAAAAATCTTACAATTACAATATTGGAATTGCACATTTACTGTGTAATACGATGTAAATATTGACGGTGTAGACATCTACGGTGTGGAATGACAAATTACCATTTTAAATAAAGGCGTTGTTAAATAATACGGCTAAATTGCGCTGGGTGTTAGCGGATGTGGGAGAGAGGACCAGAATGCTGCTGGAGAAAGCTGTAAGAATTTTATGCTGAGGTATTAGGGGCTTTGAAGAGAAGGAGGATAGGCGGTTTTGCTTTTGTTTTTAAGTTATGGCTTTTTATGACCTGAAAGAATTCCTTTTGAAGCAATATAGAAGCTCATAAGTGTGAAAAATAGACTAGCAATGACATTCCAACCGGCAAATGAGAGAAAAAGAAAGCGTGTGGATGCTTCAGAACAAGAAGGAGGATGAATGTTGTTTAGTTGGTTAAGCAGCTGGTTAACGTCAGAGGTTTTTCTCACTGCGTTTGAACCACAACTGAGGGGCGCTTCCCAAAAGCCATATTCAACACCTGCATGATAAATGGCTAAAACAAGGCTGATGCTCATTAAGATGAAAACACATAAAAATAAAAGTTGTATCCAAGAAGACAGGCGAAAAAAATATGCTCCAAAACCCGCTAAGAGCAAAAATGGTATGGCACCGTAATAGGGAAAACGCTCTATGAGACATAAATCACAAGGAAGATAGCCTCCAAAATATTCAAAACTAAGAGCAGTACCTATTGTGGCGGATAAGCAAAGGGTGAGAAAAAAAGCCCAGAAACATTGTTCTTTTTTGCTGGGTTCAAGGTGAAGGTGCTTGTTTAAAAATGGGTGAGAAGACAAAAGGCATGCCATTCAGTCTGTTCCTTATAAAAGCTGCTTGTTTAAAAAAGCGATGAAAACCCCATAAATTAAAAGGAGACTAACAAAACCAATAAGAATAATCCATTTGAAATGCTGTAATAGAAAATTCATTGCTTTTTGACCATAATGTTTAATAAGCCACGCTAGAAGATAAAAACGGGCGCCTCGGGAAAAAATACAAATAAGAATGAAAAGTTCAAGATGCACATTCATGACACCAGCCAAAATTGTGACAATCTTGATGGGAGGAAGATGTAAAAAACCTGATGTGATCAGTAAAATGATTAGAAATTGCAGGGTTGCATTGTTTTTCAGAGATTCAAAATTTTCAACTCTACCGTAAAATTCTAAAATGGGTTTGGCAAGGGTGTCATAGGCAAAATGTCCTATAAACCAACCGGCAATTCCGCCTAAAACGGAACAGATCGTTGCAAGAAAAGCATAGCGATAAACCCGCTTGGGATGAATGAGGAGCATCGGAATGTATAAAACATCTATGGGAATTGGAAAAACAGAACTTTCAATAAAGGCAATGAAACCAAGCCAGTGTGGTGCTGTACGCCGATTTGCTAAAGAAATCGTCCAAAGCTTTAATTTGTTTAGTATCATGTGGTTGGTTATAAATTTAAGAGGTAAAGACTTTACAAATAAGGTTTCTATAAATTCTAGTAGAGAAAATATTTCATAAAACAAATAAGAAAATGATACGAATTTTTAAAAAATGAGAAGTCTGGTGTTGACGAATCTGTTCTTCTTCATATAGTGCAGAAGGATAATCGACCAGACTGTCTTTTATAGTAATGTGCGGGTGTGGTGGAACTGGTAGACGCGCCAGACTCAAAATCTGGTTCCGAGAGGAGTGTCGGTTCGAGTCCGACCACCCGCACCAGTTATGGATTTTATACAATATCAGATTTTCTACACTATCATTTGATGTTGTTGTTTTTCTTATTTTATTGTTTTTATTTAATTAATTGTCTTTTATGTACGACCTTGATATCTGATGAATCTGTCAAAAACGCAGTTCAAAAGGTGATTAGGAAAACAAGAATACGTAATAGATTATCCGCCTTATCTGTAAAAAAATTGACCTAAAGGTAAATATGCGGATGAAGCTGGATTATGGCTTATTAAAACAACGCAGAATCAAGGACGTTGGGTTTTTCGATTCGATTTCAATAAAAAACGTCGTGAAATGGGATTAGGCTCTTGTCGCGTTGTATCTTTAAAAGAAGCAAGGCTTAAGGCTACAACTTGTCGTGATCTTTTAAACCAAGGTATTGACCCGATTCGTAAAAGGAAAAATGAAAAATTACGGCGGGCCGTTGATCATATTTCTTTAAGAGAAGTTGTTTTAAGCGCTTTTGAAGCCAAGAAAAGTGAATTGAAGAATGAAGGAAAAGCAGCAAGGTGGTTAACACCGCTTACATTGCATGTTTTTCCTAAGCTTGGAGATATAGCAATTACTGAATTGACGCAGATTGATATAAAAGAATGCTTATCCCCTATTTGGAAAACCAAAAACGAAACAGCAAGTAAGGCTTTATCGCGTTTGAATATTGCTATAAAACATGCCGCAGCACGTGGCATAGATGTGGATATGCAATTGGTACAAAAAGCAACAGCTCTATTGGGAAAATTTATTCAAAATGTTCAAAATATTCCGGCTATGCCATGGAAAGAAATTCCAGCTTTATTTATCGTTATTCAAACTTAAATTAGAACCCCGGATAACGTAAGATTCTCTCATTTCAAATCTGTTTATCTTAAATCAAGCAAAATCACTTACTGGAGCGTGATAAGCGGGGAGAGCCCCGTGGCATGAAACGCTACAAGAAATGACTAAAAATGGCTCTTATGAACCGCCTCAAGTGCCAAGAGGGCTGTTCATTTTGGGGGGAAAAGTGTGTGATGGTGCCCGGCTTGCTCCTTTACAAGCGTAAAGATGGGGAGCTCTATAAGTTTTATATACTTCACGGGGGCTTTATCTTTATACCATCCGGAAAGGGCTTGCCCGTAGCGCTTTGCAAGTGATGCATATGCGTGGCAAACCAAGAGCAACTCAATTCCATAAGAAAACGAACTGTTTACAAAGCGTGTGGGGTTTAGAATCTCTATCCTTTGAAGGAGGGAAGGAAAATCAACGCTTGTGACCCTATAAAACGAATCCTATAAGGAAAAAAGAGATGAATTTACACGGAAAAAATCGGATTATTTATGGGTTCATGGGAAGCTTTACTTTTTAGATGTGAAGAGGCGGTTACTATTCTTTATTTTCGCTATTCGAAGTGCTGTTATCTTTTTTTACTGAATGGGTCGTCTTTTCAATAGAGGTTTTCTTTTGCAAAAGTGTGCAAATATGCAAAGTGTGAAAGTATAAGTGGAAGGCGGATTGGATAAAATACCAAAGAGTATATTTGTTATCTTGTTTCGTTATCTTATAAAGTCAAGCGCGAGAAGTCGTTAGTGTTTAGAAAAAACTGGGTTGCTTATGGGGTAATGGGAGCGCTTTATTTTTTAGATGTGAAGAGGCGGTTGAAAAATTAACCCATGAAACAATCTTTTATTTTATGCTGTTGTTACGTTATCATCTTCATATGAAGCTCTCATTTAAATGTGTGGTATCCGTATTTTTAATATCTCTTATAAGTGCTCTCATTGATTTTATGATTAAGGGTATCCAATTTGATGTAAAAGCTTTCGTGAAGTGTATAAAAGCTTTATGAAGAAGCAAGCCGGCATCATTACACACTTTGCTAGCTTGTGGGTGTTGCGGACCAACCTTTGGCACTTGAGACGCTTCATTATAGGCATTTTTATTCCTTGCTTAATATAATTTTTACTTACACTGCCCACCCGCTTGTGATGTGCAAGTAAGTGATTTTGATTGATTCAACATGGAACAGATTTGAAATGAGAGAATCTTACGTGATAAATCAATCTATTGTAGCTCTTATATTCCAATTGCATTCCATGAAATGGTCAGAGGATAGGAACGCGCTTTAAGAAAAGCTGGATTGTTTCGTGACCATTTGTCGTTTAGCACTTAAAATGAAAGAGAGGTTTTCGATGACTATCAAACAAATCGTTAAAGAAGAGTGCTATTGCACAAAAGAAGCTTGAAAAGCTGTAAATTCACCATCACTCACAGATGAAGAATTGGCACACTGGTTTTAAGAATCTTTGTCGTTTAGGAGGGAGGGAGACATAAGAAAACCCTGTTTTTAACAGGGTTTTTAACAGTTCAATTTTTTTACCAGACATTAGAATTTATAAGCAATGCCAAGGCGAAAATTATGCATTTTTGAGGTAATTTTAAGTTTATCGTTTGCAAATTTCTGTTTTGAAAAATCTAAATAACGATATTCTGTACGCAGAATGATATTATCGGTTACTGCAACATCAAAACCACCACCAACAGTGTAACCAATCATTGTTTTTGCCTCATCTAATACATTGCCAGAAGCAAATATTGCCAAATCTTCTTCATCTTCTTGCGATTTTGATAAAAGTGACATGATATATTGCATCCGTGTATAGGCTATACCCCCTGCAATATAAGGCATAAATCGATGGGAAGCAAAACCAATACGTGCGCGCGCGGCACCAGCCCATTTTTCTTTCAATGTTACACTGCTTATAACAATGTCACCATAGTTTGGTATCGTTTCATCCTGAGCGGCAGGTTTTCTAATAGGAATCCCTGCTTCTTTAAAGGCAATGTTAATGGAGTCTAATTCTTCTTCTTTTAGAATTCTCTTTCCATTGTCCGTTTGAGTGTTTTTCCTACCAGACCAAACCATGTCCGTTTCAACACTGAAAACAAGGTGATTTCCCAGATCAATATTAGAACCAGCATAAATACCTCCTCTCAATCCTGAGGGTTTGGGTGATAAATTCCTATCAACCCAAGTCCATTTTCCACCCTGCGCTTCTTGTGCATAATTTAAAGTGTTTTTACTGGAAAAATATCCAATTTGTCCTCCAAAATAAAAACCAGACCAAGAAAAAGGTGCAGAAATAGTCACTGGTGAGATATATGGCGATGAAATATTTGACAATGAGACATCCGGCTTTGGTTGCTTAAAGATTACCGTATCCGCTGCTTGCGCTGTTGAAGCGGTAATGAAAGTAAAAATAGATAGTGTAATTAAACGTTTTGTGTTCATAAACATCCCCAATTCATTTAAAATGTGTATCGCATTATATATAAATTGGTTAAAAAAATCTATATTTAATATCATTATGAAAAAATAAAATATTCTAAAAATCTATGATTACGCAACTTTAAGAATCTTTTCAAACTTGTGTGTTATGTAATTGTCTTCATACAAGATAGACACGTTCGTTATTCAGATTTTTGATGTATTTCTTCAGTGTTCTCTGTGTTTTAGAAAACATTATGCTATAGCGAAGAAGCTTTTAGTTTGTTTTAAAAATCATTATTTTGCTATACAAAAATACTTTTTATTGTATATTTTATAAATATAATATCCATTATGATTGATATCTTTGTGCCTAATAAATTAATATTAAAAAAATGCATGTGAACACCACACATTTTTTCTTTGTCCGTTTCCAATATTGCGCTAGTCCCTAGCTTTGGAAAGAAGGCATGATCTTATTTCTTTGTTTAATCGTTTTGTATCTACAGGTTCCTCTTGTTTGTGATGCTCAAGCGAAGAGTCTTTATTGATTCAAAGCAATAGAATAAAAAGAGATGAAGTGGGAGAGTCTTATTGTTCATAAGGCTTCTCATGCATCATGTAAAGTGATCAACGATCCTTCGTTTGCTTAAGCCGGAATGTGGACCAGAGCCTAAAAACCGAATGTCGTTGGCAATTTTAAAGAAATCAACTTTAAAGAAATCAATGCATATATGCAGGCTTTTGTGGAAATATGCAGGCTTTATGGAAATGGGCGATGGCTCTATGATGGGCTGGGGCTTCAAATTTACCGCACGCCGTTTTAAAGAGATCCTTAAGGATATCTATGACGAGAGCGTTGATTGTTTTTAGTAAAGGCAACGTTGAAACTTTGGGGGGGGGAGTATCTTGTTCCGACAGCTGTTTTTCCTTGAGCGAGAATCGGATTGTGGACCAAAGACTAGAGCCTAAAATGAATGCTGTAAATAATCATAATCGGGGTGCAAACGCCCCGATGTTTTGACAAAAAGTTTGTTTTAAGAAGTTTTCATCTTCTTTAGTGGGGTATTGGGGGGCAATGCGTTGATTTATAATGATCGTTTAGCGTTATAAATCAATATATTTTGCGATTTAAAAGTCGTAAAGCTGAATTAAAATTAAAAGGTGATGGAATTAAAAGATGATGACAAGGCTTTAGGATTGCTCCTTCCCTTTATGGCTTTATATTCTCCCTCCATTAGGATTAGGCAGCATTCCCGTTTTGGAAGGTTACCCAAACAGAGACACGCAATACACGCGTCTCTATTGGGCATATAAAAGCTGAAACATGCAATAGCAGAGAAAATATTAAAACCGCTTTAATCTTTGTCTTTGTTTCAAACATGCTGCTGCATGGGGGCTAGCTGTTGAGTTATAAGCAATAACAAAAGCATGTGCTCTCTTCTTACTATTGTGGAGCAATCATCTTTTTGGGATCAACCAACCGATCATAATCCTCTACAAAAACGCCTGCTTTTAATGCTTCGGTGCGCAAAGTTGTATCATTTTTATGCGCTGCTTTGGCAATTTCAGCAGCTTTTTCATAGCCAATTTCTGGTGCAAGAGCTGTGACTAACATGAGTGAGCGCTCCATGAGCGAGTGAATATGAACACGATTGGCCCGTAATCCTTGAATGCAATGCATATCAAAAGAACGCATGCAATCACCAAGAAGGGTAATTGATTGTAAAACGTTATAGCCAATAACAGGTTTATAAACGTTGAGTTCAAAATGTCCTTGGCTTGCGGCAAAGGTTACGCTGGTATGATTCCCAAAGACTTGGCAAGAAACCATGGTCATGGCTTCACACTGGGTGGGGTTGACTTTACCGGGCATAATAGAAGAGCCAGGTTCATTTTCAGGAAGACTGAGTTCTCCTAAACCGGAACGTGGACCAGAGCCTAAAAACCGAATGTCATTAGCAATTTTAAACAAATCAGCAGCTAAGGCATTCAGGCTTCCGTGGAAATGCGCAAGGGCGCCATGATGGGCAAGTGCTTCAAATTTATTGCTGGCAGTTTGGAACGTTATTTCTGTGAGAGTGCTTACTGTTTGCGCAAAAGCAACGTCAAAACCTTTGGGGGCATTCAGTCCTGTGCCAACAGCCGTACCACCTTGAGCAAGCATTTGGACATCGGTTAGAGCATTTTCAATGCGCTGAAGATTGGCTTCTAATGCGGCACGATAGCCTGAAAATTCTTGCCCTAAGGTTAAAGGGGTTGCATCTTGGGTATGGGTGCGGCCGATTTTAATGATGTCTGCAAATTCTTGCTCTTTTTGTTTTAATGTCGCAATAAGAGCTTCAAGGATTGGCAGTAAGTGTTGGCGTGTTTGCAACGTGGTGGCAATGTGAAGCGCCGTGGGAAAGGAATCGTTCGATGATTGACTCATATTGACATGGTCATTGGGATGAACGGGTTTTTTGCTTCCAAGCTTTCCTCCCAAAATCTTACTAGCACGATTAGCAATGACTTCATTGACATTCATATTGCTTTGTGTGCCTGAACCTGTTTGCCAGACGGAGAGTGGAAAATGCGTATCAAAATCGCCAGCCAGCACTTCATCAGCGGCGGCAATAATTGCTTTTCCAATATTTTCTGGTAGTTTGCCTTTGTCCATATTTACAAGTGCGGCAGCTTTTTTTACAAGGCTTAAGGCGTAAATGATGGTAAGAGGCTGCTTTTCACTGCCAATATTAAAATTATGCAGAGAACGTTCAGTTTGTGCGCCCCAATAACGATCTTGACGGACCGAAATCGTTCCAAAGCTATCCGTTTCCTGACGTGTTTCAACCATGATAAGATCCTTTTTTGTTCACAGGTTCGTAAAAATTTAAATAACGCGAAATGGGAATAAGAGGCAAGACTTTGAAGGCTTCTTTGAGAGAAATTTTTTATGGCTATTTTTTTATGGTTATTCTTGACATTGCGTAATGCCGATTTTATATCTTAGACAATGTTAGCACTCACGTGAAGAGAGTGCTAACAAGAACTTTTAAGATTAATGCAATTATGTTCAGTTTTAAGGATTTAAAACATGGCTAATATACAATTCCGCCCACTTCACGACCGTGTCGTTGTCCGTCGGGTTGAATCTGAAAATAAAACAGCTGGTGGGATCATCATCCCTGATACAGCAAAAGAAAAACCTCAAGAAGGCGAAGTGATTGCTGTTGGCAATGGCGCTCTGGATGATAATGGAAAGCGCGTGCCGTTAGAAGTCAAAACAGGAGACCGTATTTTGTTTGGAAAATGGTCTGGAACTGAAGTCAAGATTAATGGGGAAGATCTCCTCATCATGAAAGAATCTGATATTATGGGAATTATGGGCTAATTGAAGCGCTTAGTTTTTCATTGTGTACTATTTTGAAAAAAACTCCAAGGAGAAATTAAATGGCTGCTAAAGAAGTCAAATTTGGCCGTGATGCGCGTGAGCGTTTGTTGCGCGGTGTCGACATTCTTGCTAATGCTGTGAAGGTGACACTCGGCCCTAAAGGTCGCAATGTGGTGATTGATAAATCATTCGGTGCGCCTCGCATCACAAAAGATGGTGTATCCGTTGCAAAAGAAATCGAACTGGAAGATAAGTTCGAAAATATGGGTGCGCAAATGTTGCGCGAAGTTGCTTCTAAAACCAATGATGTTGCCGGTGATGGAACAACAACAGCAACTGTTTTGGGACAGGCTATTGTGCAAGAAGGTGTTAAAGCCGTTGCTGCTGGTATGAACCCAATGGATTTGAAGCGTGGAATTGATGCTGCTGTTGAAGAAGTGGTGGCAAACCTCTTCAAAAAAGCTAAAAAAATTCAAACTTCTGCAGAAATTGCACAGGTGGGAACAATTTCCGCCAATGGTGCTGCTGAAATCGGTAAAATGATCGCTGATGCTATGGAAAAAGTGGGCAATGAAGGCGTCATTACCGTGGAAGAAGCTAAAACCGCTGAAACGGAATTGGAAGTCGTGGAAGGAATGCAATTTGACCGCGGGTATCTTTCCCCTTATTTTGTCACAAATGCTGAGAAAATGGTCGCTGATCTCGATGATCCTTACATTCTCATTCATGAAAAGAAATTGTCTAATTTGCAATCCTTACTTCCTGTGCTTGAAGCTGTTGTTCAGTCTGGAAAACCACTTCTCATTATCGCTGAAGATGTGGAAGGTGAAGCTTTGGCAACGCTCGTGGTTAACAAACTGCGCGGTGGTTTGAAAATTGCTGCTGTAAAAGCTCCTGGATTTGGTGATCGCCGTAAAGCAATGCTGGAAGATATTGCTATCTTGACATCTGGACAGGTTATTTCTGAAGATGTGGGCATTAAACTTGAAAATGTCACTTTGGATATGCTTGGACGTGCAAAGAAAGTGAATATTTCTAAAGAAAATACCACCATTATTGATGGTGCTGGACAAAAAGCTGAAATTACTGCTCGCGTCAATCAAATCAAGGCTCAGATCGAAGAAACAACTTCTGACTATGACCGTGAGAAATTGCAAGAAAGACTTGCTAAACTCGCTGGTGGTGTTGCTGTTATCCGTGTGGGTGGTGCAACAGAAGTTGAAGTGAAAGAAAAGAAAGACCGTGTTGATGATGCTTTGAATGCAACACGTGCTGCTGTTGAAGAAGGTATTGTTGCTGGTGGTGGTACCGCATTGTTGCGTGCAGCAAATGCGTTGACTGTTAAGGGAAGTAATCCTGACCAAGAAGCGGGTATTAGTATCGTTCGTCGTGCTCTACAAGCTCCAGCGCGCCAAATCGCAACCAATGCTGGTGAAGAAGCCGCTATTATTGTGGGCAAAGTGCTGGAAAATAATGCTGACACTTATGGTTACAATACCGCAACCGGTGAATTTGGTGATTTGATTGCTTTGGGAATTGTTGATCCCGTGAAAGTTGTGCGTTCTGCTCTTCAGAATGCGGCTTCAATTGCGAGCCTTCTGATCACAACA
>NZ_JBHILR010000013.1:18408-33946 GCF_042193415.1 Bartonella sp. TT121SHDZB
CGGAATGGGCGGAATGGATTTCTAAGCTCTTTTCCATAGACGTAATAAAGAAACGGGCCTTCTGTGCCCGTTTTTTTATGCTTTTCATGTTTTTCAACCGGTGAATTTGGTGATTTGATTGCTTTCAAGAATTGTTGATCCCGTGAAAGTTGTGCGTTCTGCTCTTCAGAATGCGGCTTCAATTGCGAGCCTTCTGATCACAACAGAAGCAATGGTTGCTGAAGTTCCCAAAAAAGACACTCCAATGCCTCCAATGCCTGGTGGTGGAATGGGCGGAATGGGCGGAATGGATTTCTAAGCTCTTTTCCATAGACGTAATAAAGAAACGGGCCTTCTGTGCCCGTTTTTTTGTATGTTTCTTTTGTGCATACGAATTTTCCTTTTTATGACTGTTTCTTTATCTTAGAGGATTATTCTCTTTTCCACGGAGGGATATGTCGTCATTGTGAAGAGAGTGAATAGATCTCACTCTTGGTTTTTGGCTTTTTCTCTTGTTTTTATGAAATGTTTCTATTGTGCGGGGATCGTGGTTTCTTTTGAAAATATTTTGCTGATAAAAATACAATTCTTTGATTTATAATAATTTCTTTCTCATATAGTTCTTTTTTTTATTTTAAGCTTATTCATTTATCATTAAAAAATCCTGTGTTTGTGCTTCATAAGGTGAGAGGTCACTACGGTTTTTATGAACCAACGCAATCATTAAAAATCAGTAGTTAAGAAGAGTTAGTAGTTAAGAGTTAGTACCTATTGAGCGTTGGAAAGACAGAATTGAAAAGAGCATGATGGGGCTGGTTTGTTTTTTTATGAATAAGATGCTGGTATTTCAAGCTTTTGCATAGGGGGATAAGCATCTCTCTGTTTCGTTGATCTCTGAAATGGGGAGACTGCTCCATTTGAGAAGCTTAAAGATAAAAGCTAATTTTTTGCCTTTCTCTCATCTTTTTTTTCGGTAAGCGCATCACCTAAACTGGAGCCAAACCCATGTTGTTATACTCAAGTTCTGTTTGTTGCCTATATTGTGACAGGAAATTCTTGAGTGGGGAGCAATTTTTGAGCTAAGGGGATCATGACAGGTAGCCGAAAAAAATCATTACGAGACAGTAGGCGCGCTTGTTTTAGAATTTTTAATGCTTCTGATGATAAAGGCACGCGAAATTCTGTTGTAGCTTCATGCCTTCTTTTCATATTTTCGAGCCAAGGATTTTTCATATATTCTCTTCAATTTGATCTTTATGCATAGGACATAAGGGCATTGGGCGGCAGGGCATTGGGAGGGTGGAAATTGAGAGGGTGGAAATTGAGAGGCAGGGAGGAGCCGGCTTGCTTTTTTATTAAACGTAAAGATGAGAGGCTTTATGTAAGGCTACCATTACATTGCTTGTTTATACGCCTCTTTAAAAGAAATATCTTTTAATACAAATTCTTGGTAATGGGATTTATGAAGAGTATAAAATCATTTGGATATCAAGAGTTTATTTTAAAAATGCACATTGGCATCATCCTTTTCTTATGTTACCAAAGTTGTTGACTTACGTGTTTGTTAAAAATCTCTCTTCATATCCCTAAATTTATTTCATGAAAGCCTTTGTGAAGAGCGCGACGTTTGTGAAGCTTGTAAAAACCTTTCGTGAGACGTGAAAAATCATCAATAAAACTCCATGTGTTCAAAAAATAACGAATGGCTTTTTATATTTTAAAATAATTGAACACGTCTCACGGTTCATTTTTTATTTTTTATTTTAGAGCTGAATATTCGATTTTTGTGTAAAAAAATTTCCCAGCGCATCTATAATCCGTGAAAAATCAAGCGCTAATAACACAATGATGAATATAATCCACTTCGTATAACGCGACATCACTTTTATACTTTTATAAGTCATGATGATTTCTTGTAGGATTTCTTTTTCCTTTTCTGTAAGCTCTTTATCGTCTTGTGTTTTTTTTCTAGCCATGTTTCCACCCACACATGTGTTCCCCTTGTTTGTTATGCTTTAAAATATCTCTTGCGAGATTTGAACTGATGATATTGAGATCTTTGTTGTCTAAATAAATGGGCATCCAACCAACGCAAGAAAAAGGCTCATTGATTGTTTTTATCGCGCAACCAGTGAGTAAGAGCAGCCCGTACATCAGTATCACTTTTTTGATTAATTTCATTTTCCACCTCTAGCCGTGTTGTTGATGACTTTAGTGTTGTTTCTATTTGCTTTTGTTGCTCAATCTTCTTTCCAAGAGTGAAAGCTTTTGCTAAAGCAATAAAAAAAGCGGTCAGAGCCGCTCCTGTTATCATCAGATTTTTTTTCAACCACCCCATCATAAACGCTGCTCCCGAAACCGTTTTGCCACAAAGAAAATGCCAACGAAGGCGGCTAAAACCATAATGGTTGCTAATGCCCATTGGATAGGACCATTGCCTGCCAATAAACCGCCAAGACCAGAAAAAGAACCAATAATCGGCGTAAGCGCTTCTGCCTTGAAAACACCCGTTGGTGCTTGCGTTTCTACGGTTTGATAGTTGGAAGAAACATAAGCCCCTTTCGCCCATAAGCCTGCTTCTGCTGCACGACGGTGCACTAAACCGTGAAGACGTTTTCCTCCTGCTTTGGTCCACTTTTGTAACTCAGCAGGGACGGCTTCATATTCGCCGTTATTGAGCTTTTTTAGAAGGATCGAATTACAAAAAGCTGCCGTTCCTACATTATAGCAAAACGATACGAGTGCGGCGAATTGTTCATTCGTTAAAGAAACCGTCACATGTTTTTCAACGGTGTTTTCAAATTGCCTTAAATCTTGACAAAGAACTTCTTCTGCTTGTTCTTCAGTAATGATCATGCCCTTGTGAACGAACGGTTTGCCAGCCGTGCTGGTATGACCATAGCCGATTGTCCACACCCCAATGGCATCTTTATAGGCTTGTAAACGCAATCCTTCCCATTGTTTAATGAGTGCAAGTCCTGCTTTAGATATTTTTCTCATTTGCTTCTCCATAAAATAAAGCCTCACGGTAACGTGAGGCTGGTTGACAGATTAAAAATGAATTTTTTCACGCTTCAAAAACAGAAGAGATGTGAAACTGTGATGAAATCAAAAGGTTGGTTGTGACATCTCAAGAGGAGTAATGGTTGGGCAAGAGGGGTAATGGTTGGGCAAGAGGGGTAAATGGTTGGGCAAGAGGGATAATGGTTGGGCAAGAGGAGTAATGGTTGGGCAAGAGGAGTAATGGTTGGGCAAGAGGAGTAAATAGTTGGGCAAGAGGGATAATGGTTAGGTTGGTGAGATAATAGGTTGGGTTGGTGTTTTCCGTTAAGAGAGGTTGTTGATTTTAAGACCTTGTATTGGTTTTTTGATGGAGTCTTTATTGGTGTGCGGGCAGTTGTTGGGTTGATGCACGATAAGCGTGATCTATAGTGGTTGTGTTCGTCGTATGGCATTGATGTGGGGGGCTTGAGATATAAGCGCACACTCTCAGAAAAACAAGACATATGCTTTTACTGAAGACGGAAGCATTCAATATTTTATGTATCAAGCGTTTTGCCTATTCAAATAGTCTCATTGTTACAAAAAGCTTTGGGCGAACAAGAGCTTTGGAATTTTGATACAATTTTAAGAGGGGATGGTTTTTATCGGACAATGGTGCTTTTTCCTTTAAGAGAAAAGTTGTTTGCTATTTTTGTTTTACGAACACAAAAGCCGATTTGCCTAGAGAAATCTTCGCTGTAAAGCAATCTCTCTTCGTTCTTTGATGAATAGCAATATGGAAAAAACCTCAATTACATCGTTAAAGATTTGTATTCAGTAATCCTTTTTTGGTGAGAGGAAATAGAAACAGTTTTTCCCTCTGTTGTTTTTAAGTTTTTTTCAAATCTCTCTCTCAGGGTTTCGCCTTTTTTGTTGACTGTTTCATGTTCAGCTTCCGGATGGACTTTTAAATATTGTTCTAGACGTCTTCTTCCTTGCGCATGTTTGTATAAACTGATGGGAAGATAGGAATCTAACTTTTCAGCAGATAAAGAGGAATGGGGTTCACATAATACACCCTTAACATTATCCTTATGCAATCTTGCTAATTTATCAGATTCAAGATGAAGCTTTTTGGCAAGGCTTAAGCTGAACATTCCACATTCAGAAGAGCTTCGCTGAATATCCATTTCTGCTGTGGTAAAAGAATAAGGAGGCAGTTGAAGACATTGAAGGGTTTGATTTATTTTTATCCCTAGTTTGCACGCCGCGATATTCTGAAAAGTTGTAGGTTCAAGCATAATCAAAGAGATTTTGTCATCAACTTTTTGATAATCAAGGACGGCAAAGTGGATTTTGCTTCCCGAATTGACTATAAATCGGGCAGATTTTGCGTCGCTCTCAACGACTTCTTTTAGGGCGTGCGAAAACTCTTCTGCTGTAAGAGCCAATTTGAGATTCATGTCTGGATATTTGCTGTTTGCTTTTTCTACGAGAGCCGGCATCAATCTAATATCCGTATCTTCATAATAAGCGTTAATCCAACGGCCGGTGACGAGATCATCTTCTAAGCCTGTAATAATATCTTTTAATTCGGCAGAACTCGGTGCAACATGTTCTTCTTCTGTTTGGACTGAGCTTTGCATTAAACGGGCAATAAGGTCTTCTAAAGATTCATTTGCACTTGCCCCTTCTGGTGTTGGTGAGGAATAAGGTTGGGAAGAATCTTGTGGCTTCATAAGCTTAGCCTCCATATTGATAATTGGTAGAAAATATTATTTTCTTCAATTCTGGCTAAACAATGTTTTGAAAGAGAACCTTTGCATTTTGGAAGGTGAGGTTAAAAAGGGGTGTTTTTAAAAAGCTTATGGTTTTCTTGAATTTAAAAAAATGAAGCATCTCGTGCATTTTCAAATTTATGAGCACTGTTTTAAAATGGGCTATTTTTGATAGAGCTGTCCTGTTTCATCTTTTGTCTTTGAAGAAGTCATGTTGCTTACTGTTTGCATCTTTACCTCTTTCAAAGGGAAAAAAAGATTTACTAACAGCAATTTATGCTTAACCGTCAAGCCGCAGAGCTTCATTCTTTGTGGATGTGGAATAGGGCTAAATGCTTATTACATCATTAGAGATTTGTATTCTGTGGCTCTTTTTCTGTGTTGTGAAACAGAAACAGTTTTTGTCTCTGTTGCTACCAAGCTTCTCTCAAACCTCTCAGTTAGGGTTTCGCCTTTTTTGTTTACTTTCTCCTGTGCTGCTTCTGGATTGGCTTTTAGATATTCCCCAAGACGTCTTCTTCCTTGCACGTGTTTGTAAAAAGTGGTCGGAAGATATGGATCCAATTTTTCTGCAGGTAAAGGCGTGTCTGGTTTACATAATACACCCTTAACATTATCCTGATGCAGTCTTTCTAATTTAGCAGATTCGGTATGAAGCTTTTTAGCAAGGGCTAAGCTGAACATTCCACATTCAGAAGAGCTTCGCTGAATATCCATTTCTACTATGGCAAAGGAACAATTGGGCAACTCATGCGCTTTAAGAGCCAATTGTGTTCTTAATGCCAGCACTGCTGGTTTCATATTGTTGAGTGTTGTAGGTTCAAAAAATATCACGGAGGTTTTGTCATCGATGGTTTGATGATCAATCACTGAAAAATGGATTCCTCTATCCTTTGTGTAAATGATAAATCTGGAAGATTGAACGCCGTTTTCGATGGCTTCTTTGAGTGCAAGGGCAAAGTCGTGAGATGACGCTGCCAATTGAAGACGCATGTCGGGATATTTACGATTTGCCTGATCTACCAAGGCTGGCATTAGTTTAAGATCTGTACTTGCATAATCAGCTGTGACCCAACGACCCGTTGAGATATCATCCTCTAAACGGGCAATGATACTTTTTAATTCTTCACGATTGAATGGGATATTTTTGCCTTTTTCGCTACTGGGGTGTTCTAAATGTGCAGTAAGAGTGTCTAATGATGCATTTGCATGCGCTCCTTCTGGTGCATACACTTCTTCTGGTGCGCTTGCACCTTCTGGGGTTTGCGAGGAATGAGGGAGGGAAGAATCTTGTGGCTTCATAAGCTTAGCCTCTATATTGATAATTGGTAGAAAATATTATATTGATAATTGGTAGAAAATATTATCTTCTTCAATTCTGGCTAAACAATGTTTGCAGGAAAGATTTTTAGCTTAAAAAAATAAAGAGATGAAATCATCTTTATTTAAAAAAAAAATTGTTACGAAAGACAAAATCCCACGCTTTTCAGAGTCAAGGAAAGGTATCTTTTTATCTTTTTAAGAGGTCATGTTGCTTATTGTTTGCATCTTTACCTCTTCCAAAGGGAAAAGAAGATTTGCTAACAGTAATTTATGCTTAACCGTCAAGCCGCAGAACTTCATTACTTTGTGAAGGTGGAATAGAGCTAAATGCTTATTACATCATCAGAGATTTGTATTCTGTTGCTCTTTTTCTGTGTTGTGAAACAGAAACAGTTTTTGTCTCTGTTGCCACCAAGCTTCTCTCAAACCTCTCAGTTAGGGTTTCGCCTTTTTTGTTTACTTTTTCATGTGCTGCTTCTGGATTGGCTGTTAAATATTCCCTAAGACGTCTTCTGCCTTGCACGTGTTTGTATAAACGAGCTGGAAGATATGGATCTAATTTTTCAGCAGGTAAAGGCGTGTCTGGTTCACATAACACACCCTTAATATTATCTTTGTGCAGTCTTTCCAATTTTTGAGATTCGAGATAAAGCTTTTTGGCAAGGCTTAAGCTGAACATCCCGCATTCAGAGGAACTGCGTTGAATATTCATTTCTGCCATGGCAAAATGAATGTTAGGCAATTGGTGATGTTCAATGGATTGTCGCGTTCTTAATGCAAGTAAGGCGGGGAGCGTGTCACGCAGTGAGGTAGGTTCTAAAAATATCAGAGATGTCTTGTCCCCTATGGTTTGATGATCAATGACCGCAAAATGAATTCCTCTATCTTTTGCGTTAACGATCAGTCTAGAAGATTTAATGCCATTTTCGAGTGTTTCTTTGAGTGCAAGGGCAAAGTCGTCAGGTGTCATTGCAAGTTTAAGATTCATCTCTGGATATTTACGATTGGCTTGATCTACCAAAGCTGGCATCATGTAAAGATCTAAAATATCATAATAATTTTTGATCCAACTGCCATCGGCATTATGCTGTTCTAAACCGGCAACAATATCTTTTAACTCTGCACGGTTGAAAGGGGTGTTTTGTATTTTTTCGATGTTAAGCCGTTCTAAATGTGCTGTAAGAGTGTCTAATGATGCACTTGCACCTTCTGGTGCGCTTGCGCCTTCTGGGGTTTGCGAGGAATGAGGTGAGGGAGAATCTTGTGGCTTCATAAGCTTAGCCTCTATGTTGATGATCAATAGGTGATATTATCGTCTTCAATTCTGGCTAAACAATGTTTTGAAAAGAAGCCTTTACATCTTAAAAAATGAGGCGATGAGAGCATAATGATGCCGTTTTCATATTTTTATGCGTGTATTGCTCATCATTGCTGTGATGTATAATATCGGTATTTTATGGGGGTATTATTAGGGCGTTCTCTTGGGAGCCCCTAGTGAATACGGCTTGTTTTGAAGATCTCAAAATTATAGAGCTGTTGGTGATGCAAATTGGGTGATGCAAAAGAAAATAGTCAAAAAAAGACGAAAGATACCTTCAAACTGTAAAGTTTTAAACATTGTCGCGAAACACACTGTTTTATAACAGTCTATAATAATTTATAATAAGTCTATAATAATGCAAAAACTTTATGATGAAATCTGGACGCAGAAAACCCCTTACCGCATCCACCATTAAATACGATTTTTCATATTTTGTCAACAGTAAAACGATTATTTTTCCTCCTTTATCGCGGGAAAAAATCTACAGAAAAAAGCTCATTCATTGGCTATACAGCAAAATATTTTCCTTTGAGGCATGGATTAAGTAAAGCATGGGTCGATATAAGGTTAAGTCTCTTTGATAGGTCGAAGTATTTTTTAAGCGTGGTGGATATTTTTGAGCTTGTTTGCTGAGCGCTTTAAGCTTGTCAATCCCATGGAGTTCTATGAAAGAGTAAGCTCAGTGGATTTCAAGTGCACCCTGCCAAAGGAAGACTTTACAAAGGCGCTGGTTATAAAGAGACATGTTATAAAGGAGAGGAGAATCTTTATCCTGTGTGGAGGAGGAAATGATGGGTGTTTTAGCGAAGACTCTTTTTGCTAGAATTGTCAAAATGTTTATAAAGGGCATCAAGAATAATACGCAACGAACCAACAAGCGTAGAGAGTGGTTGATCTTCTATAACAAGAGAGTGTAATGCCGCATGAAAGTTATGTTGACGATGCAGATATTGTGCTTCTTTAATCGCTTCTTGCATCGCTTCATAGTGTTCCGTTGCTCTTTGAACCCATTGCTTTTTTGCTTTCTCATCTGATACGCTGTGCGTAAAACCATCATAATAGCCATTTGGTAAACCTTTTGCACATAAATAGTCGTTTCTAATTTGCAAGTATTGTTGT
Source organism: Bartonella sp. TT121SHDZB (assembly GCF_042193415.1). NCBI lineage: Bacteria > Pseudomonadati > Pseudomonadota > Alphaproteobacteria > Hyphomicrobiales > Bartonellaceae > Bartonella > Bartonella sp. TT121SHDZB. The sequence goes on from NZ_JBHILR010000013.1 coordinate 26,911, forward strand.
GCTGTGTCATATTGCTCTTTACTGATGCCTGATGAATCCCCTTTATAGCCAAGCAAACAAAGACGCCCAATATAGGTCCCAACAAGCGGATTTTTCGCTTCTTCGAGGCTTAAACCAAAGTGTTTTGCACGCATTTCAATCGCCGGTTGAAACCCAGATTCGCTGGGGATTGTGGCACGTGAAATACAGCTATTGGGCTCTTTGCGCTTGCCTGTTATTTTCGCTCTACCGCGTTTTTTACGTATTTTCATGAACTTAACCATTTGAATGAAAAAGAAACTGGCTGTTGATGAGGGACAGTGATGTAAAAAGCACTTAGAATAAATACTAGCGGGAGAGCAAATACTGTGGAGAGCAATACTAGCGGGATATGAGCCGTTGCAGATCAAAAAACAAATGATACTAAAGGCGTTGTAAATGCAAAGAAAAGCAACGGTGTGGGGCGAAAAATCATCCTTAAGGGGGGCTTACCATTTTTTTCATTGATAGCGGATTATTCGCTTTCTAAATGTTTCTTAACTGTTCTTGAGAAATTGAAGAAAAATTTTTGTCAAATGTGAATGAAAAAATAAAAATGATATTCCATGGGCATGTCATCGTCTATTTCTAATAGGACGTTTTTTCTAATGGGATTATTTATCTCTTTTTTCACGAGCGCTTTACCAAACCTTTTTACAGGTAAAATTGAAAAGTTATTGTTTTCTTATGGGGGGATTATGGGGTGCTGTACTAAGATGCCTGATATATATTATGCTGTTAAGCATATTCTTTTACTTGATAGAACATGTTCTTTATACTTGATAGAAGATATGCACTATACTTGATAGAAGTTATACACTCTATAGAAGATATGTACTCTATAGAAGTTATGTACTCTTCTGTTGAGTGGCAAAAAGCATCCCCCGCATCCTATTATAATAGCATAAGATGCCCTATATTTTCAAATAAAATATCGTTTATCGGCTCAAAATAAATTGTGAATGGTCTCGCTATTTGGTTTGCTGTTTCCTTTATGAATATCCTTTATAGAATATAAAACTTTCCGTTTTTACTGTTTTAATGGATCGCCTCATGAGATGAGGGGATATCGTTTAAAGGACACAATGCGCTATCGAAAGAAGCTGTTTTTATAAGCGGAAAATGCCTTTATGGAAGATGCCTTTATAAATATGGGGGAAGTTTCTTTTTAATAAAGAATTTTTAAAATGAAGCCTTTTTGCTTAAGAAGCTTTCAAATGAGGATTAAAGTGGTTTGTCGTGCGCTTTTCATGCTGGATAATCGGGTGCTTGTTCGACTTTGTTTTGTTTTTTCTAGAGCCATGTCTTAGGGCTCTCTTTTGCCCATTTCGCAATGGTGCCTCGTGAAGGTATAACGATTGAGCCAGCGCAAATTTGAGCTCGCTAAAAAAAGTCCCCAATGAAATCCATATAAAGTTTGAGCAATATAAAATCTATTGAATAGTCCATCTTTACGCTCGTGAAGAAGAAAGTCCGTAGCATCACACATTTTGCCAGCTTTCATTGTTGCGATAGCTCTTGGCATTTGAAACGCTTCATGAGAGGCATTTGTCATCCTTTCTTAATGTTTTACTCTATATGGCTCTTTCTGCTTGTAACGCGCAAGAGATATGGTTTTGATCCAATATGGAACAGATTTAGAATAAGACAATCACAATCCTACGCTACTTAGGCTTCTCATTTAATATGCAAAATAATAAATTTATTATAAATCAATATGTTAGTTGTAAAACTTTACACATCAGATATTTTTTTAGATTGAATATTTTTGTTTGGTGAATTTTGTGAAACATTGTCTTTTGAGGTGTGGGTAATAGATAAGGGGATACAATGGCGTTTGTGCTTGTAAGCTTAAGAGATTGTATGTTGACACCTATAAAGAATTTAAAAAATAGACTTCAAAAGTCTTATCGCACGGGTTTCATGGTCAAAAGAGTGCGAGATAAACCCGTTTTTCTGGTTGCATGTTCTCAAAGAGTGAGTGGGCATTTTAAAAGTGAGAAAATATCCATATGATCGAAGATAAATCACAACAGCAATCTGCCCATGAGGGAAATACGGCTTTTGCATCACAGCTGGTGTTGAATCATTCTGCGGCTTTCAAAAAATGGACGGCTCTCTCAAGAAAAGATTACGTCATCATTTTGTGTTTGGCTATCCTCTTGTTGGTGCTTTTTTCCGTGACTATCCATATGAGCCCTTTGGAGTTTTTTCACGTTATATCCGAGGAACAGGTTCAAATACTGGAGAAAATGGAACAAGGAGATTTTCGAAAAATGATGAAGGAGATCTTGAAACAGCCTTTTGAAAATAATCCTGCAATCGTGTTTTTGTATGGCGTGGGATGGAATGGTGTTTGGGCTTTTTTATGTCTCTTACCACAAATGATTTGGGGCTGTCTTGTGGTGTTCTTTCCACTCTTTTTTGTCTTTAACGCCATCTCTAAACGAGATGTGAAGGAAATGATAAAACTGTGGGATACATTGCCGGAGCAGCAACAGCTAGACAACCAAGCTATCAACAGAACACGATAGGGAAACGAGAGGATAATGCTTTTGTAAGGAGTTTTGGAATGTTGACTACAGCAGGGTTGGGTGTTGTCATGTTGGTGGGGGAGATCATGATAGTGTTTTCTACCATCATGACTATCGTGGCACTTTATTATTCTTTTATAAAACGGGTCATATTGTTGTTTTGGATGCGGCGGAAATTAAAAAAGGGGGCAGAACAGAATTTAGGGCATGATCAGGTAGAGGGTAGAGGACAGAGGACAGTTCTTGCAACACAGTTGCGTGCTTTTTCTTTTCAAGAATCTTTGGAACTTTCAAGAAAAGATTATTGTATCATCTTTTTTCTAGCCTTTATTTTGATGATGCTTTTCGTAGGTTTGATAGCTTTTTTTGCTTTTTTTCCAAGATCTACAATTTTTTTACACGGTTATGCGTTGCAATTGTTTAAGGTTAGCGTTTTTGTCGTACTGCTGCTGTTGTGGTGCTGTGTGTGTATGATTATCGCTTTACCTGTCATTTTAATCTTCCATAGTTTCCTTCATTATAGCGTGAAAAAAACAGTAAAGAGATTAGAAATATTTGCTTAAACAGAGAATAAAAATGATGATTTCATATCAATGCGATAGGGGGGGAAAGTGATTATTATTATACAATATTTGGCTTTTTTAGGGTTCATTATCATTGCCATTTTAATGGTTATGGTGATGGTCAGGCTTCCTTACCGGTTGATCAAGCATATCAGGTTATCTTTTAAACTCGCTCAAGACTTGAAAAAGAAAACGGCACAACAAAAGCAAGCCATACAACAACTGCACAATGATCAGAGAGAAATGAAAAAACACAATGTTGTGCATAAGACACTTGATGCAAAAATACGCTTTCTTAACTTCAAAGAATCTCTCCCTCTTTCTTCAAAAGAATGTAAAATAATCTTTTTTATCTTTATCCTCTTTACTGTTTTGCAATCTGCTTGCTTTATCGCAAATTTTGTATGGTGGAAGAGCGATATGGTCGGCGTTATCATGCAGCTGTTGAACACTTCTCTATGGATTGGACTTTTTTTCTTTTTTCCGATCATTGGGGTGATGTGCATAAAATTAACGAGAAAATTGAACAAAATACTTCAACAATTGGAAGAAGCAATACAACAACGCGATCAGGCAATTCGTATGCAGAATGGGCATGGAGGATAAAATGACGAGTAGCATTATCACATTAATAGTCTTTTTTTTCCTGTTATTTATGATCGTAAATATTTTATTGTGGGTGCCAGTTTGGACAATTTGTTACTTGTTTATCAAGCGTGCGCGGCTTTATTGTCGCGTGAAAAAGGAACTGAAATGCGTGCTGAATGAACGCGATATCGCCTTAAAACAGATCTCCCAAAAATAAAAAACAGCAGAATGTTTGATAAAAAGCCGCTTTCTCTTGTTTGGCAAGACTATAAAAAAATATTCTATCTTTCTACAGTCATGGCGACTGCTCCAATAGTTATAACTGCTGTCGTTACGATAGGGAGAGGGCAGGACTTTGTTTCTTTTGTCGTATTCGAGCCATTGGCATGGATGTTTGCCGGTGCTTTTTTATTCTTACTGATTGTTTTTATTATGCGTTTTATCGTGACCCGTCAGTTGAACAAATTGATACGGCAATTAGAAGAAGAGTTGGAGCAGAACGGAGCTCCCGTCATATTATACGAAGTGAGCGAGGGGAAAATGAGCAAGGGAAAAAAGTGAAGAGAGGCTTTTGTGGATCCTTTCTTTTGACTTGTTCATTAAGGAGCATGGGTGTACTTCTCGTTTTATGCTTTTTTATATTTGTGTCGTGTTTTTAAAAGAATTGAGGCTCTTGTTTGAGTGGGATTCTTGCTTGAGTTGGTGCTCTTGCTTGAGTGGGGTTTTTGCTTGAGTGGGGTTTTTGCTTGAGTGGTGAGGGGAAAGTGAAGAGAGGCTGCTCTTGGGCTTTACTTGCTGTTCTCTTAAAGAGAGAAAATCTTGTAACTTATTTTCTTTTTATCAAGCATAAAAATGTGTTTTACCAAGCGATATGGAGAGCGAAAAATCTATACTTAAAGCAAAAGATATTCTGGTGTTTGGGGAAGAAAAGCCCATTTTCTTGCAGGTGGAGAGGCAAGACGCATAAAGAAGACGCACCAAAAGCTTAAGTTTTTGATCAAGACGTTTTGCTCCATGGAAAGCGTAACAGTGCTGTTAAAGAGCTTGGGGTGGAGGGGGAAAATTGAAAGAAAAGAGGGACATCTATTTATTTACGAGACCGTTATTTATTTACGAGACCGTGAAGGACAGTTTCTCTCTCTGGATGAAAAAGGTTTTGTGTAATTTGGTTATGAAATTGTGAGAGACGCTGGTATCCATGCGGCGGCTTGCCAAATAATTAATCCTTATCATTTTGGGGCTTTATCATTTTGGGGGGGCAGATTGACAACGAGGCTTTGAGGCAAAGGGGTGGATTTTAAGGCAAAGGGATTGAAAATTTTTGAGGAAGAGGTAAGCGTAGGGCGTTTACGTCGTGTGCTTGAGAAAGCTTTCGATGAGGCAATGACTGAGGTTGATCTTGGTAAGATGCTTCACTCTCAATATAGAATCCTGCCTTGGGAAAACAAAACTGTGGTCCCTCGGTTGGCTTCTTATTCCCTGCGTTATCTTGCGGCTCTGGCTTTGATGGGCGATGTTGAAACTTTACACTCTTATCACAAAAGCTTTATAGAAGGTGAGAAGCTGGGCTTTGAAACAAGCATCGAAGAAGAGCATCTGGAACGCGCAATGGTGATTGCTCAAGAAGTGAAAAGGGAAGGAAAGTTCAGTTACGATCTACTGGAACGGGTTGCGGAGAAGTGGTCTATAGCCATGGACTATCAGTTTTTCAGAGTGAGACCCCCTAATACGTGTAATCAAAAACGAGATTTTCATAAAAAAATAGTCGAGGAGAAAAAACAAGAATTAAGGGAACAAGGATATATTGTGAGTGATGAACCATGCGTCTTTGCAGCAGAAGGGGTAAAACATGCTCCTGATATTACTTATATTAAAGATGGTAAAATCGCATTTATGGATATAAAAATTGATTAGTGTTGTACTTTCCTGTTGAAGGAAAGTACTCTTATTTAAAAGATGTGAAAGCCCCATGATTGAGACGCTTTCATACCTTTCTTACCAGAGCAAAATAACGGGCTCGAAAAATCAAGAATAATAGCCAAGATTTTAAAAAGTAGACTGAAAAGGGCTTGATCCTCAAGAATAGAGGAGAAAAATCGATTATAAATTATTTTTATGTTCTTAAGCCACTTATGGAGGTTTGAAAATGAATCCTCTGGGGTGGGGGATAGGGTCATTTTTTCGAAAATAGGGAAAAATAGGGGGGGTTTTTGGCAGAACAGCGGCAATTGTGGACTATCATTGATGCAGTGTGGGGTGAAAGCTTAAAGGGGCGAATCTCCGTCGTTTAAGAAGTGAGGACAATAAAATAAAGTGTCATTCTTGAAGGTGATGATATTGGTCCAATAAAAAATACAATAAGACTTCAATGAAAACAAAATTCCTTCTTTAAAAGTAACTTTGTTTTAAGTTTTTAATATATACAATATGTATATAATTTTACTTTAAAAACTTTTTGTATTTTATATTCTCATAGAACAAGTTGGTATAAAATATATGATAATCCTATAAAACTAGCTATTGTTCTCAGTAAATCTTTTCTTTTTGCATATATATCTTTTATTGATAATTGTTTTGACGCTATTTTATTATGTATTCTTAGTACATTAAAGCTATCTAATGTGTTATTTAATGGTTTAAAAAACTGTAAATGCGTTTTCTCAACAGTATAAGGAACAACAATAGGAGATGGTTGTTGATTAACTATACGATCATATTTTTGAATCGAAAGAGTTAAACCACTTGTAATTGCCCCCGCTATGAAAAAATATCTGACATTCATAGTTTTTTCTCCTATATTTATTTCTATAAATAAATATCGATATGTATCATATATAAATTCATGCTAAATAAATATAGTAAAAATGCAACAATCACAAAAAAGAATAAACTTTGTCTATAAATTGACAAAATTTACCCTTAATTGCCTTAATCAATTCTTTCATATTCCATTTTATGGATGTTTAAAAAAGTTTGAAAGCTCTGTACAGAACTGGAATCCCATAAGAGGGGTGACAAAATCGCTGCTAACAAACTTCTTTTTTGTGCCATTGGCAAAAGGTTCATAAAAATGAGAGGTAATGAAAGTTGAATCAATCCCGTGAGGGGAAGGATGCACTCATTGAGGGCTTGGGTGCATCCTCACATGGATTGGATACTGCGCTTTTGAGGGTTGTGCGGTATCCGTTGAGGGGAAGGATGCACTCATTGAGGGCTTGGGTGCATCCTCACATGGATTGGATACTGCGCTTTTGAGGGTTGTGCGGTATCCGTTGAGGGGAAGGATGCACTCATTGAGGGCTTGGGTGCATCCTCACATGGATTGGATACTGC
>NZ_JBHILR010000013.1:34046-44484 GCF_042193415.1 Bartonella sp. TT121SHDZB
GGTTGTGCGGTATCCGTTGAGGGGAAGGATGCACTCATTAAGGGCTTGGGTGCATCCTCACATGGATTGGATACTGCGCTTTTGAAGGTTGTGCGGTATCCGTTGAGGGGAAGGATGCACTCATTAAGGGCTTGGGTGCATCCTCACATGGATTGGATACTGCGCTTTTGAAGGTTGTGCGGTATCCGTTGAGGGGAAGGATGCACTCATTAAGGGCTTGGGTGCATCCTCACATGGATTGGATACTGCGCTTTTGAAGGTTGTGCGGTATCCGTTGAGGGGAAGGATGCACTCATTAAGGGCTTGGGTGCATCCTCACATGGATTGGATACTGCGCTTTTGAAGGTTGTGCGGTATCCGTTGAGGGGAAGGATGCACTCATTAAGGGCTTGAGTGCATCCATAGGGAAAGGCATATCCTATAAATTAAAGAGAAATAGCCAAAAGACTTGTTTTTATATCTTATATTAATCGGTTGTTGTATTTGCTATGGGCTTTCATTTTTTATCCTCAATATTTAAGAATTTAAGGTGATTGTGTGATAAGGGTTGTTCGTTAAATTCTATAAAGACACTGAATACTCTATGAGAATTAAGATATTTTTGTGATTTTTTCTTGTTTTTTTCTTGTTTTTTTCGTTCGTACAAGATTTGTAAGGCGTTGTCCTACAGGGTGTTTTTTGTTTAACCTTTGTTTTTTTGTTTGGCTAATGGCGTTGGCTAAATACTTCGATTATTTTAGCTGCTTCAATACTGCCCTCAAAGAATAGTGCTTTATAATATGACAGAATAAGCCGTATTAATTTTGGGATTCTTGGAAAATATTAGAAAGGGAGAAGATCTTAGAAAGAGTGTTGTATATATTGGGGGGGCTTATGGGGGGCACGTGGGTTTATGCGCCTAATGTAAAATCGAAGGTTCCAAACAGAATATATTTGTGTTGCATATTGATGTCCTTATTTTAAAGAATTTCATGTTGGTGAATGAGATAACAGAGAAAATTCTTGTGAAGTGGATAATCTCTTCTATCCAATTTAATAAGAGAGCAGCTAACATCATCATACGACTCTAGCGCATAATATGATGAAAGCCCTTGGAATTTGAGAGTCTTTATAAGAGATATTGTGATTCTTTATCTTGAAAGTGTTTTATTCCAATACGTTTCTTCCGCTTGTAACGTACAAGGGAATGGTTTTGATTAGATTCAACATACAATAGATTTAAATATGAGAGAATCTTACGATATTCGGGTTTCTTATAATATTCTCTCTGTTGTCATTATATATCAACTTGTTAATGTTATACGATAAATCGTCAAAGACTAAGTCATTCTGTTCTGCCGTAAAACACTGTCCTTTGAGGTTTGAAGATATGAAGGCAGCCTCCCTTACATGTTTAAGTGTTTTGGTAAGGGCGTGGGGTGCATATATGGTCAGGGTTTGGCTCTAGCGTCTTAAGTTTAGGTGAATCGCAGGCGTGGAAAGCCAAGAGAGATTCGTATCCGAACTGTTGGCAGATCAAATGGGGTTAAAAATCTTTGTCCTTTGAGGGGGGGGGATGTTGAGTGGTGTGGGATTTAAGAATTCTCCTTGGTTTTTGGTTATACAGGAGCGGGGCTGTACCGTGGGGTGTGTTCTTGAAGGCAATAGCGTTTTGCTGCTTTATGGGGGGATGTCGTTAGTTTGGCGTATGGAGGAGAAAGGAGGATGGGGGTAGCGTGGGAATTATTCTTGAGGGGGGGATGCGGTTTGTGGCACTGTTGGAGGGGTCCTTATGGGATGTTGCCCTGAATGGGGAGGGGGATTATTCAAAATGTTTATGGTTTGCATATCCCCAATGAAATGCGAGCAAGTCTAAACAATCTCGTAAATGATCAGCAAGAGAGTTTTGTTTGCGTTTTGAAGAACTTAATTCTTTGATCGCTTGTCCATGGCCGATAACGCGCTCAAGCAGTGAATAGCCAAGAATACCCAGTTGAACTTTAATGGTTCTTAAATGATTGGAGGCTTCTATTTGACGTTCAATGGGGTGTGTGTACCCTTGGCTACAGGAAACTTTTTCACGGGTGTAGTCAAGGCTCATGTGAAGATCGGCTTGGCTTTGACGCCAGTAAAAATAAAAACGTTCTGCTGCTTTATATTGGGCTTTGCTGAGATGTCCTTTCGCATATAAAAGGGCAATGGGATAGCTTTGTGCATTGGCAATGGCTTTAATCGTGCGCGGGTTGCTGGAACTTTCTGGATGATTGGGTTTAAAGTAAGGATTACGCGTTTCTACAGAGATTTCTTGCGCCTTTAAATGACCAATGTGCTTTCCTTTATCTTGATGGTCAAGTGGGCAGGCTTGCGTATTTTTTTTCTGTTGATGGCTCATAGCATCTCCTTAAAAATTTTAATTTTGATTCTCGTTTTTAAAAAATGTTGCTTGCTCTAGGCAAAAGAGGGGGATGAGAGGAAGACATGTGTTGGAGTGTGCGTGTGGGTATGCGCTCTTGGGGGTGAACTTGGACTGTTGTGCTTGTGTGTGGGAGCCCCATGGATTTGGTTCTTGAAAAGAGGGGTGTTTTGTCGCATGGTGGATTTTCCTTGAATGACTTGATGGGGGAGTGGCATGATGTTGCGCGGTATTTTGTCTTTGAAGAGACTGGTATTTTTCTGCATTGTGGCCTATGTCTCTGTGGCTGTTTATGTGGAAATGAAGGCGTTGGGGATGACGTGGGGCGTATTTTTACGGGCTGTGGCGTTTTATGGCATTCCCGGTATTTTCCTTATGTTGGGTTATGAAGTAATGCAGCGGCGGGGTGTAACGAAGGGTTTGTTCCTCAAGATGGTGTTGTTGAGCTTCATTTTGGCACGGTCTCTGATTTTTGCTTATGAAGGAGCGGGGCGTATGGTGGTTGCGCGGGACATGTTTTTAAAGGGGCTGGCGTTTTGCTGCGTTGTTGGCATGGTCCTTGGTTTTGCTTATGAAGATGTGGGGCGACCGGCTATTACGTGGGAGGTGTTTTGGCAGGGGGTGGAGCTTTCTTGTATTGCTGGCGCTGTCCTTTGTTTTATTGTTGTGGGAGCAAATAGTAGAACTGTATCGTGGGGCGTGTTTTTGAAGGGGGTGGTGTTTTGCACCATTGCTGTAGTGGTTCTTGGCTTTGCTTATAAGGGAGCGAAGCGTTTTGATATATCATGGGAATTTTTAGTGATAGGAGCGGTGTTTGTTGCATTGCTGGCGCTGTCCTTGGTTTTGCTTATGAGGGTGCGGGGTAAATGGATATCGCGTGGGGTGTGGTGCTTCAAGTGGGTGGTGTTTTCTTGCATTATTGGCACTGTCGTTGGGTTGGCACATGTGGGAGTAAAGCATATGGGCTGGAGCACGCTTTGGTTCTTGAACGATGGGGGGTTCTTGAACGATGGGGGGGTTGTGAGCAGTGTTGGATTTGTTCCTTTGTTTGTTTTGGAGGGGGTACGGTGTGTGCGTGTACTGTTGGGGGGGTGCTTAAAAAGAAGGGGTCTTTTTTTCCTTTAATTTTTCCTGTGGGGGATTGATGTCACAGGGTTTGTGGCTTTTGTTGTTGTTGGTTTTTTCTGCTTTTTACTGTTGCTTTGGTTTTTCTTGATAAGATTGCCAAGCGCCGTGGGGTTATAGGGTGGATGTTTTGGAGATGGGTGGTGCTTTATGGCGCCCTTGCTACCTATCTTGGTTTTGTTTATGTGGGCGTGGGCAGGCGCGCTGTTGACGGGGAGCTGCTCTTAAAGGGGGCGGTGTTTTCTTGCATTTTTGCAACTGTCCTTGGTTTGGTGCATCTGGGCGTCAAGAGTATGCCTGTGGCGGGGCAAGTGTTCTTAAAGGCGGTCATGTTTTGTTGCATGATGGGCTTTATCCTGTGGTTTGCTGCTGTGGGCGTCAGAGATATGGATAGCATAAGGGCGGTATTCTTAAAGGTTTTGCTCTTGTCTTTATTGTTGAAAGTGCTCTTGGGGTTCTTTATACGCGAGCAAAGTGATACGGTGCTACAGAGGTCGTTGCGTGCTTTGAATTTTGTGCTGTTTTTCTGCATTTTTGGTACTCTCCTTTTTTTTACTCGTCTGGGAGCAGAGAATCTAGGGTTGAGCTGGCTTTGGTTCTCGAATGAGAGGGTGTTGCCCTTTATTGTTGGATTTTTTTCTCCTTTGATTTATCAGGGTGTAAGGCGTGCACGTGTTCTATGGGCTTGGTTCTTAAAGTAGGGTGTGTTTTTCTTTTTCATGGGTGTGATCTTTAATGGGCTTGCTGTGAGGGGTATGTGATGTCGAACGATTTGTTTTTTTTTTGCTGTTGTTGGTGTTTTCCTACCTTTTTATTGTTGTCGTTATTGGTACTTATAAGGTTTCCAAGCGCTTCGATATTCCGTGGTGGCGGGCGGCGTTTTATTGCATTTTTGGTGTTTCTCTCTTTTTGAAGGAAGTGCTGTTTTATTGCATTTTAGGAGTCGTTCTTTTTTTAGCTCTTTGGGGGATGGAGAGTATGGACATACCATGGGGACTCCTGTCCTTGATAGGGATCGTGTTTGCTGCACTGTTGGAGTGGTTCTTGATTTTGCATATGAGGGGGCGGCGAGATGGGGTGGTGACGCGTTGTTTGTGGTTATTGAAGGGGGTGGTGTTTTGCGCCGTTGTTGGAGCGACCTTTTTTTGTTTGCCTTTGGGAGCAGAGAATCTAGGGTTGAGCAGGCTTTGGTTTGCGAAGGATTGGGTGTTTTTCATCATTTGTGGATTGATCCTTCCTGTTGTTTCTGTGGGAGCAAGACGTGCGCGTTTGAAAGCGGAGGCGTTTTTAAAGAGAGTGGGGTTTATAGGGCATTACAGATAACGTCGAGGGAATGATTGTTCAAAAGAACAGCGATAGCGATAAGTTTGGGGATCAAACCAAAGCCCTATTTTGCCTTCAAAATCACCAGAACGTTGTTTGGCAATATTCATAATGACACCTGGGCGTTTGGCTAAATCTGCTTTTTCTTGTGCGAGAGAGGCGGCAAAGATTTTATCTTCCAACGGTCTATTGCGCCAAATGGTGATGATGTTAAAGGCATTGGCGCCAATCTCTGAGGCGCCTTTAATGTCTTCTGTGCTGGGGATATCTTTATCCAGACCGCTTTTGCGGGCATGGGCGACAAGGTGAATGTGCACACTGTTTAAAACAGCCCAATCAACCATTTTATAAACGGCTTGTTCTTGTTTTGCATAATCATCAGAGGCAATGCCAAGCCGCATCAAACTGTCGATGATAAATTGATCGCAGCCATAGCGCGCACGGCAATAGTCAAAGACTTCAAGCAAGGTGTCAACGCTCGATTTGCCAACATGTTCATAAAGAATAAGCCCTTCGTCTAAAAAATGAAGAATCCGTTCAATCGTTTCTTTTGTAGGCTGTTCTAAGCCGCCCGTTTGTTTGGTTAAACGGCGGAGCGATTGTTCTCCTTTCATTTCTAGAGACGCTAAGCAAAGCCGACTGTTTTGTGCAATCCAATGGGGAATACAGTCTGATAACAATTGGCTTTTACCTGCACCACTCGCACCACTCCAGAGCGTTAATTCTGCTGGGCGGAAATGCAATTTGTCCTTCAGTTTAGGATAGGGAACCGTATAACCAAGATGTTTTTCAGGCTCTGGCCAAAAAAGCCCAATCACTTGATCTTTATAGTCTGAAGCGCGCCGTAAACCTTCTGGGGCAAAGCTTTGTGCTGAGGAAAAGGCGGCTTTTATGGTGGCTTTATCAATCCCTGCGGTTAAACAGTCATTGGCATCTTTAAGGGGTAAACGGACACGGTAGCAACGGTGGCGTCCAAGCCTGCTGGCAATCTCACGGGCTGCTTCTTCTCCGGGCGGATCCATATCGGTGGCTAAAAAAATCGTTTCAAAAGCTTCTAAATGATCAAATTCATTTTCAATCCAATTGTGCTTTCCTCCACTGCCTCCTCCAAAGGGAACAGAAACCGCCGGATATCCATAGGCGGCTAAGGATAGCGCATCAATTTCTCCTTCAGTGATGACAATGGTACGGTTTGTTGAAGAAAAAATGGGGAATGGCGCCTGTTGGGACGCGTGCGTGGGTGCCTGCGTGGCGGTGTGGTTGGTTGAGGGTGCGTGCTGGGGTGCCTGCGTGGCGGCGTGGTTGGTTGATGGCGCCTGCTGGGGTGCCTGTTGGGGCGCCTGCTGGGGTGTGTGCGTGGCGGCGTGGTTGGTTGAGGGCGCCTGCTGAGGTGCCTGCTGGGGCGCCTGCTGGGATGTGTGCGTGGCGGCGTGGTTGGTTGAGGGTGCGTGCGTGGCGGCGTGGTTGGTTGAGGGTGCGTGCTGGGATGTGTGCGTGGCGGTGTGGTTTGTGGAGCAAAGGGCTTGCCAACCAAATAAAATCGGTTCACAGTGTGCTGCTGTAGGTTTTGTTTTTGCTCCCGCTTGCGCAAGCCGTTCTTTAACTAAAGCAAGGGTGCCATCGGGTTTATAAAAGGGAAAAATGATTTTTTCGCCATCTTCTCCTATGCGGTAACGCTGTATAATCTCTAAAGGTATGTGGCGCTCTTTGTGGAGATAGGCTTTTACAAGATTCTGCGGGCTCTGCTCTGTAGGGACCGGTGGACGGCGATAGGAACGATGGGGCGCCATAAAGGGTTTGGCGCGTGTCAGATTGAGAGTCGCGCGTGCTTCTTCTAAGGCTTGAGAGAGGCTAATGCCTTTGACTTCACACCAAAGGTCTAAAAGATCTCCTCCAGTGCCTTCTGCAAAATCATACCAAAGTCCTGCTTTACTACCACTCAAGCAAATCGATAAACTTTGACCTGTCTCGCCACGTGTGTTACCTACAATCCAATTGTTGCCTCGTTTGTGCCCTTGGGGAAGAAGCATTTCTGCTATTCTATCTGCTTGTGAAATAAGTTTTTGTTTGATTTCAAAAATTGTGCTCATGGTCATTCGTCTGGTGAATATATTGTTGTTTTTTCAGATGTGGGAGGTGAGAACTCTATTTTGCTGTTCTCTTCGTTTGATCATATGGTGAAATCCGTGGTGCTATGGGGCTTGCTAGTCTACTTTGTGTGCTTCTTTGCTGCTCTTTTCTTGCCAATAGTCGCGAAACTTCTTGGCTTGCCAATGGGCTTGACTCTCACTCAAACCTTCTGAAACTGCCGCCTTGATGTCTGCTTGCCAAGAGCATGGAAAGTGGCGCCTTGGAGAAAGGAGGAGGGGGAGAAAGGAAGAAGGCGGGAAAGGAGGGGATGCAAGAAGGGAACCGGATATGCCTGTGAGGGGGTGGTGCATGCTGGAAGGTCCTGTTGGAGTGTGTGTTGGAGGGGTGTGTTGGGGTGCCTATGGGGGGCCTTGTGTGGGGAAAACGCTTTTGTGATGAGAGAAAAATGGTCGATGTTGACGCGTTTTGCTGTGTGAATCGCCTATCCAAGTGTTGTTTTGCCGCCCTTTGTTTTGTTCTGTGTTGTTTTGTCCGATGCTGTTGCTGTTGTGGCTTTGAAGCATTTTTATCCCCGCGCGTGCTTGAAAAATACGTTGTTCCTGTGATGTCAAAAATTGTCGCTATAGTTGATCAAACTGCGGTAAAGGGTGTCGTTGTTCTCAGAGAGGAAAGATGAGGAACCCCTCTGTTTTTGCTGTTCTTGCCGCTCAATCTCACGGCGAAACCAGTTGCGCCACGTGGCTTGCCAGTCTACTTTGAGTGCTTCTTTGCCGCTCTTGGCTTGCCAATAGTCGCGAAACTTCTTGGCTTGCCAATGGGCTTGGCTTTCACTCAAACCTTCTGAAACTGCCGCCTTGATGTCTGCTTGCCAATGTTCAGGAAGACGGTGCCCTTTGGCAACTGAGGCTGTGGTTTTTTTGTTGCTGAAAGGCGAGATGGAGGTAGAGAAAGTGGGGGGTGGGAGAGTAACCTGTGGGAGAGTGGTGGCGGATTTTGTTTTGTGCCCTGTGACAATTTGTGCGATAGGGGCGGGAGTGAACTCGGCTTGGGGAGCGTTTAAAGAGGGGGCGCTTTTTTGCGCCGTTTCTGCTTGCGCAGGCAAAGAGAGAGGTGAATCAAGAGCCGATGAGGGTGATGGGTGATCGCTTTGTTCAAAACTCTCTTCGCAGGAAAAACAAGCTTTTGTCTCATCAAACAAAATTTTCTTTTCTAAAACACCGTAAGGTGTTTCCTTTTCTTCTTCTTCTGCCTTTTGAGCTTCTGAGCTTTGTTCACCATCTTTTGTGCGCTCGTTAAGCAGTTGTTGAATCTCAGTATTGATTTTCTTGCGTTTTTTTGCCGAAGAACGTCCCGCAAAGGATTTTTGTTCAAGCAGTTTTTCTCGCTCTTGAAAAATATTTTCGCAACGCTTGTTCCATAACCCATTGGCTAAATTTAAAATCTTGCCCTCTTGAATGAGCATCTCTAAAACATTAACAAAAGTTCGCTTGTCACAACCACAAAGACGCGCTAAACGTTCTTTCGATATTTCTAAAGGTCGGCCACGGGCATACATTTCATTGAGAAGAATCGTATAGATTCCAATTTCATGTGCTCGCATCCCACGGACTCCTCCTAGAAAATCATTTTGATACCAACAAACATATGGAAGTCTAGATGATTCATAATGAGGAGTTTCTTGTCGATTAGCGTATTTCATACTGAAATCTACTTTCTTCTTTTTTATGCATTTTCATTGGTGATAAAAACACAAACAACGATTTAGCTGGTGTGGATCTTGGCTCTGTTTGATGACAATTAGGGGCTTCTCTATGAGAGGGTGTGCTGGAAGAATATGCAAACTTACGTTTTGAGATTGCTTAAATGGAAAAAATAACAGAGAACAACACATTCTCAATGTATCAGCTTTGGGATATCTGCTTTTCGAGGTGGTTTTTTGTATCCTATAGGGTGATTAAAGTGTTTTTATGAGCCCAAAATAAAAAATTTCTCCTCCCTAAAAATAAAATTCATTTGTATCCTATAGGGTGATTAAAGTGTTTTTATGAGCCCAAAATAAAAAATTCTTCCTCCCTAAAAAGTAAAATTCATTTCCTTAATTTTATCCTTTTTAGAGGATAATGCAAGCCCGTTTTATAAAAAGGACGTGTTTTTTTAAAAAGACGCGCTATATGGTGAAATTATGAATATCGATGGTTGGCGTCAAAGATTAAAGACCGCTTTGGAAAAAAGTGGGCGATCAAAAAGATCTATCTCTCTCGCTGCCGGTAAAGGCGCGGGATACCTTCATTCTATCCTTTCTGAAGGAAAAGATCCAACAATCGAATCTCTTTCGCAAATTTGTCACGAAATTGATATCAGTATGAATTATATTCTTTACGGTAAGGATGCTAGTCTTCAAGACAAAGAATTTATAGAGCTTATTTCAAAACTCTCTCCGGAAGAGAGACAGGCAATTTTGACTCTTTTGCGGCGACCCGTTGACGAAGCTTCAAAATAATCTCCTTTTGTGTTTTTGAATCAAGACGACTCCAGTATTCTATTAATATTATATCACTCATTTTATCTCTCCTGTGTGTTTATAATTGCAAATTGATTAAGAACAAATAGAGAACAATAAAAGGACATGAGGGGAACAAAGAAGAATGGGTTTTTAGCTACATATGTCATTTGAACCCCGTAAAGATTTAAAATATATCTTTTATGGAGGATAAAATGATTGACATCTCTCCTATAGAGGATATAAGACTAATGCTATATTTGGCCTTGTCAAGACAAAGCTAGGCTTTATCAACTGTCTAAAGGGGGAAAATCATGAAAAATATTCCATTCATTAAAGAGGATGAAATTATTATCATTCTTTGCGAAGACGAAAATTCTGCTACTTATGAAGGACCTATCGACGAAATCGAAGAAGTGCTCGAACTGATTGAGGAATATGAAACTGTTTATAGAGTTTTACGACTCGATCTGACAACTTCTCATGCGGAAGATGTTGCTGAACAAATCGCTGATTTTTATGTCGAAAATCATGAAATAAATGAAGAAAATACTCAATTGCAGCCCTTCATTTTAAATAGTGAAGCTTATCATGTTTGTTTAAATGAAAGAATGGCGTGCGCTTATGAAGATAATCTCTATGGCTCTTATGAAAAACAGCATCGTTTACGCCCATGTGATGTCTTGACAGATTATTGGTGGTAAACATGCCAAGTTATCTTAAGACTTCTTATCGAGGATTTCCACTTTATTATGCTGGAAATACACGAAATTTAATCAGACTCGAACCACAAAAACACAATGCTATCCTTTTCATATCGCAGAAAGACGCTCAGTCTATGGCAAAAAATTTGGCGGAAGAATATCTCTGCTATGATTTTGCCGTCGTGCAATGGCAGGATTGAAAAGAGCCCACAATGATGGCCCAAGGGGTTTTTCATTGTGGTGACAATGGTGCACCTTATGCTTTCATTCTTGGGAGGGAAGCTTAGGGGAGCCGCTTTGGGG